>NZ_JBHVWC010000013.1:0-171040 GCF_042882445.1 Kitasatospora sp. NPDC058218
AGGCGGTCGCCCTCGACGACACCGCCCGACAGGACCAGCCGGGCGCCGGCCAGTGCGATGCCCTCGGGCCGGGCCGCCGATTCGATTCGCGCGGTGGTCACGCGGTCACCTCCATGGAGAGCAGATCCCAGGCGAGCAGGCCCGCGCCCAGGGACGCGGCGGTGTCTTTGAGCATGGCGGGTACGACCTCGGGGGGCATCTGGAAGGTCAGCCGCTCGGAAACCGCTGCGCGCAGGGGAGCGAAGAGGGTGTCGCCGGCCTCGGCGAGCCCGCCGCCGACGATCACCGTGGACGGGTCGAGCAGGCTCTGGGCGAGCACGATGCCGTCGGCGAGGGCGTCCACCGCGTGCTGCCAGACCGCGACCGCGCGGGGGTCCCCGGCGTCCACCGCGACGGCGCAGGATGCCGCGTCGGCGTCGGGGTCCCCGCTGGCCCCGGCCCAGGCGCGGGAGACGGCGGAGGCGGAGGCGAGGGTCTCCAGGCAGCCCCGGGCGCCGCAGCCGCACTGCGGGCCGCCTGGGCGGACCACGACGTGGCCGATCTCGCCGCCGTAGCCGTGGGCGCCGGCCTCGATCCGGCCGCCGATGCCGATGGCGCCGGCGATGCCGGTGCCCAGCGCGATGAACAGGAAGCGTTCCACACCCCGCCCGGCGCCGAGGCGGCCCTCGGCGAGGCCGCCCGAGCGCACGTCGTGGCCGAGGGCGACCGGCATCGCGGTGCCGCCCGCCCCGGCCAGGCGCTCGCCCAGCAGCTTGCGCAGCGGCAGGTCCCGCCAGCCGAGGTTGGCGGAGAAGACCGCGATGCCGTTCTTCTCGTCGATCGTCCCCGGGACGGCGACGCCCGCCGCCAGCGGGGCGACGCCGAAGCGGCTGCGGCCCTCGTCCGCCAGATCGGCGGCGAAGTCGAGGATGGCGGCGACGACGGCATCAGTGCCGTGCTCCCGCCCGGTCGGTCGGCGTGCTTCGAACAGCACGGAGCCGTCCTGGGCGAGCAGCGCGGCTTTCATGCCGGTGCCGCCTACATCGAGTGCGATGACGTGCTTCACGGAGGACAGTTTCCCTTGGCTGGGTCGGAGAGGTCTAGTCCAGTTGTCGGATTGGTCTGGTCCAAAGTAGGTGAGCTTTGTCGCAGAACCATGTGGTGTGCGGCACTTTGCGCGGGCCCGGCGCGGGCGGTTTTCACGCCGTTTCATTGCGCATCGTGCAATGACCTCCGCACTTCGATAACTACCCGGCGGGGACGGCCCACAGGTGTGGACCACTGTGCACTGTGTTTGGCAGTGTTGCCGCCTCCCCCCTGCCGGATCCCCCCGTCCGGCTCCCCCGCTTCCTTTCACCCCCCGAAGGCGGTACCCGCGTTGATCAGACGCGCCCAGGCCCCCACCCGGCTGCTCGGCACCGCGCTGGCCGGAGCGCTGCTGCTCACCGGCTGCGGCGGCCAGGACGACAAGACCGTCACGCTCAAGCTGGTGGCGGCCGACTACGGCGAGGACGCGGCGACCAGCTCCAAGCTGTACTGGGACGACGTCGCCCGGCGCTTCGAGACCGCCAACCCGGGCATCAAGGTCGACGTCGAGGTGGCGAGCTGGACCGACATCGGCAAGCGGGTCGACGACCTGGTGGCCGCCGGCAAGTCGCCCGACCTGCTGCAGACCGGCGGCTTCGCCGACCAGGCCGTGGCGAACCGGCTGTACCCGGCCGGGGACGTGCTCTCGCTGGAGACCCAGGCCAACATCATGGAGTCGTTCGCACACGCCGGGCAGGTGCTCGGGACGCAGTACGGCATTCCGTTCGTCTCCTCGTCCCGGGTGCTCTTCTACAACAAGGCGGTCTTCCAGAAGGCCGGGATCACCCAGCCGCCGACCACCTGGAACGAGCTCCGGCAGGCCGCCGAGAAGATCAAGGCCAAGGTGCCCGGGGTCACGCCGTACGGGCTGCCGCTCGGCCCGGAGGAGGCCCCGGCCGAGTCGATGCTGTGGACGCTGAGCGGTGGCGGGAGCCTCTCCGACGACGTCGGCAACTACACCATCGACAGCGTGGAGAACCAGGCCACCTTCAACTGGCTGCGCACCAACCTGGTCGACACCAAGCTGACCAACCCCGACCCGGGGAAGACCAACCGCACGCCGATGTTCACCGACTTCGCGGCGGGCAAGGTCGCGATGCTGAACGGGCACCCGACGCTGCTGCGGATGGCCGCCAAGGGGAAGATCGACTTCGGGACGGCGCCGATCCCGAAGAAGGACGGGCTGGCGAAGACGGGCAGCCTCGGGGTGGCCGACTGGATGATGGCGTTCAAGGCGAACGGGCACCGGAACGAGATCCGGAAGTTCCTGAGCTTCGTGTACGCCAAGGACAACCAGCTCAAGTTCGACGAGACGTACAACCTGCTGCCGGTCACCCAGGACGCCTTCACCGAGGTGACCAAGGGCGGCAGGCACGAGGACCTCAAGCAGTTCGCGGCGGGGCTGACCAACGCGAGCTTCTACCCGTTCGGTGACCCGGCCTGGGCGGACGTCAGCAACCGGATCAAGACGGGCATCGGCGGGGCCGTGACGGGCGACGCCAAGCAGGTGCTGGAGGGGCTCCAGGAGTCCGCGGTGAAGGAGGCGGCCCGGGTCCGCAAGTGACGGATCCCGGGCCGGCCGGCGGGTGCGGCGGACGTCAGAGGGTGATGGCGTAGGCCTTGCGGAGGGTCTCGTGGACCGTCCAGGTGGTGCGGTCGCCGGCCCGCAGCACGGCGCAGTCGCCCGGACCGACCTCCAGGGTCGGGCCGCCGTCGATCTCGATGGTGGCCCGGCCGCTGAGCACCACGAACATCTCGTCGGCCTCGACGTCGGTGACCACGCCGGGGGTGATCTGCCAGAGACCGCGCAGCTGGCGGCCGTCGGGGGACTCGGAGAGCACGCGGCCGGAGACCTCGGGGGTGCCGGAGACGATCTGGGCCGGGTCGAGCGGGTCGGGTTCGAGGTCGGCGGTCGGGACGTGCACGGCGAAGCTGGGCGTCATGGGGCTGACGCTAACCCGGGCCGGCACCCGGCGGGGGGCGCAAGGTGTGTCCGGTCCCCGGGGGAGAATGACACTCCGTAGTGGTGGACGGAGGTGGGCGCGGATGGGTGCGGGCACGGACGGGCTCGACGAGCGGGACACGGCGGTGCTGGAGCTCGAAGGGCGGCAGTGGCGGACGGCCGGGGCCAAGGAGCGGGCGATCCGGGAGGAGCTGGGGCTCTCCAGTACGCGGTACTACCAGCTGCTGAACGCCCTGCTGGACCGGCCTGAGGCGCTGGCGCACGCGCCGGTGCTGGTGAACCGGCTGCGGCGGGTGCGGGAGGCGCGCCGCGCGGCCCGCTAGCCGGCGCGGGCCGTACGGCGCGGGCACGGGGCCGGCGACGGGGCCGGGGCGCGCGGCCGTTCGGGCGCGCGCGGGAGGGTCGGGCCCGGGAGGCTGGGTAGGGTCCCGGCATGGCTCTTGAGGAGATGGCGAAGCCGGGGACCGAGGCCGGGCGGACGGGGTTGGAGGCGATCCTCCGGGCGCCCCGGGAGGCGGTGGTGGCGCTCGATTTCGACGGGACGCTGGCGCCGATCGTGGCGGATCCGAGCGCGGCACGGGCGCATCCGGGGGTGGCGGGGGCGCTGGCGGGGCTGGCGCCCAGGGTCGGGGCGATCGTGGTGGTGACCGGTCGGCCGGCGGCCCTGGCGGTGGAGTACGGGGGGCTCGGCGCGGTCGAGGGCGTGGTGGTGCTCGGGCACTACGGGGCCGAGCGCTGGGAGGGCGGCGAGCTGACGGCGCCACCGGCGCACCCGGGAGTGGCGCAGGCACGGGCCGCGCTGGACGGCGTACTGGCGCGGGCCGGGGCGCCGGCGGGGACGTGGGTGGAGGACAAGGGGCGCTCGCTGGCCGTCCACACCCGGCGGACGGAGGCACCGGAGCAGGCGTTCGAGCTGCTGCGCGCGCCGGTGGAGGCGCTGGCCACCGAGCACGGGCTGGTGGTGGAACCGGGGCGGCTGGTGCTGGAGCTGCGGCCGCCGGGGGTGGACAAGGGGGCCGCGCTGACCGGTTTCCTGCGCGAGCGGGGCGCCCGGGCGGTGCTGTACGCGGGGGACGACCTGGGGGACGTGGCGGCCTTCGCGGCGGTGGAGAAGCTGCGCGGGGAGGGGCTGGCCGGGCTGCTGGTGTGCAGCGGGACAGTCGACGGCGACGCGCCGGTGCGCGAACTCGCCGACCGGGCGGACCTGGTGGTCGCGGGCCCGGCCGGCGTGGTGGAGCTGCTGACGGAGCTGGAGGCGGCGCTCGCCCGGCGGTGACGGCGCGGTGACGCGCGGCACCGGCCGGCGGCCCGCCGGCCGGTGCCGCGGCCGTCAGCCCAGTGCCGCCAGCTGGTCGAGGAACCACTGCTGGGGCGGCAGCGCCGTCGCGGCGGCGGCGAGGCGCTTGGTGCGGTCGGCGCGTTCGTCGGCCGGCATGGTGAGCGCCGTGTGCAGGGCCTCGGCGGTGGCGATGACGTCGTACGGGTTGACGGTCAGGGCGTCGTCGGCCAGCTCGGCGTGGGCGCCTGCCTCGCGGGAGAGCACCAGGGCGCAGCCGTGGTCGGAAACCACCGGGACCTCCTTGGCGACCAGGTTCATCCCGTCGCGGATCGGGTTGACCAGCGCGACGTCGGCCAGCCGGTAGGCCGCGAGCGAGCGCGGGAAGTCGTCGTTGACGTGCAGGATCAGCGGCTGCCAGTCCGCGGTGGCGAACTCCGCGTTGATCTCGGCGGCGAGCCGCTCCACCTCGGCGGTGTAGGCGCGGTATTCGGCGAGGTCGGTGCGGGACGGGTAGGCGAAGGCGATGTGGACGACGCGGTCCAGCCACTCGGGGCGGGTGCGGAGCAGGTGCCGGTAGGCCTGGAAGCCGCGGACGATGTTCTTGCTCAGCTCGGTGCGGTCGACCCGGACGACGGTGCGGCGCCCGCCGACGGCCTCGCGCAGGGTGGCGAGCCGTTCGTCGACGTCGGGGCGGTGGGACCGTTCGCGCAGGAAGTCGGCGTCGGCCCCCAGGGCGTGGACGCCGAGCCGGGTGGTGCGGCCCGCGTGCGTGACGGTGAGGGCGTCGCGGTCGACGGCTGCGCCGAGGACGGCCGCGCAGCAGTCGGCGAAGGCGAGGGCCCAGCGGCGGGTGAGGAAGCCGGCCCGGTCGGCGCCGAGGATGCCGGTCAGGACGCTCTCGGCGACGTCGTCCGGCAGCAGTCGGAAGTACTCGGGCGGGGCCCACGGGGTGTGCGAGAAGTGGCCGATGCGCAGGTCGGGGCGGGCGGCCCGGAGCAGGGCCGGGGCCAGCGAGAGGTGGTAGTCCTGGATCAGCACCGCGGCCCCGGGCGCGGCCTCGGCGGCGAGGGCGTCGGCGAAGGCGGCGTTGTAGGCGGTGTAGGCCTGCCACTCGACGCGGAACTCCGCGCCGAAGGAGGGGGCCGTCGGGGTGGCGTAGAGCAGGTGGTGGACGAACCAGAGGGTGGAGTTGGCGACGCCGTTGTAGGCGCGGGCGAAGGTCTCCGGAGCTATGTCGAGCATCCGGACCGCCTGCCCGCCGACCTCGTGGCCGGCGCGGTCCAGGCGGCCCTGGGGGGCCTCCCGGGCGGCCCGGCGGTCGGCGTCGCCGAGCGCCGCGCAGACCCAGACGGCGTGCGGGTCGTCGATCGCGGAGAGCCCGGACACCAGCCCGCCGCCGCCTCGGCGCAGGGTCAGGGTGCCGTCGTCCGCCGTGCCGAAGGACACCGGTCCCCGGTTGGAGGCCACCAGGACGGCGGCGGAACCGGTCGCACTCGAACGTTCGGTCGTGAGATCGCCCATGGTTGGCATGTTGCCGTGGGTCCGGGTCGGCAAACCCCCGCCCGGCCCCCGGACCTAACCGCCGTGGCGGTTCGCGTACTCGGGGACGGTGTGCATCGGGGGCCGTTCCACCGCGGTGACCGGGTGGGTGTGGGCGGTGAAGGCGCGGGTCCGCGGGTCGCGGGTGAACTGGGTGAGCAGCGGGTGGACGAGGTCGGCCGAGGCCTTCAGCCGGTGGGTGCGGTCGAGGCGTTCCAGGGCGGTGCGGTAGATGGTGGCGGCCATCCGGCCGAGTGCCTGGCCGTCCTGGTGGCGGTGGTGGCGTACGCCCACGTCCACCTGGGCGAGGGCGTCCAGGCCGGCGAACTCCAGGGCGTCCACCAGGAGGCCGAGCTCGACGCCGTAGCCGGTGGGGAACGGCAGCCGTTCGAGCAGTGAGCGGCGGGCCGCGTACTCGCCGCCGAGCGGCTGAACGAAACCGGCGAGTTCCGGCCAGTGCAGGTTGAGCAGCGGGCGGGCGACCAGCTCGGTGACCCGCCCGCCGCCGGAGGGGACGATGGCGGCGTCGCCGGTGGCGGAGCCGCTCGACGCCACTTCGAGCGGGCGGTCGTACATGGCCTTGACCAGCTGGATGTCCGGCTCGGTGAGCAGCGGGCCGATGATCCCAGAGACGAAGGTGGGGTCGAAGGCCCGCAGGTCGGCGTCGACGAAGCAGACGATCTCGCCGCTGGTGACCAGCAGCGAGCGCCAGAGCACCTCGCCCTTGCCGGGGGCGGCGGGCAGCCGGGGCAGGATGTCGTCGCGGTGGACCACCCGGGCGCCGGCCGCGGCGGCCGCGGCGGCGGTGCCGTCCACGGAGCCGGAGTCGACGACGACGAGCTCGTCGACCAGGGGCAGCTCCTCCATCAGCTCGCGGCGCACGGTGCGGACGATGTCGCCGACGGTGGCCTCCTCGTCCAGGGCGGGCAGCACCACGCTGACGGTGCCGGCCGGGCCCGCCGCCTGCTTGGCCTCCAGCAGGGCGCGCACCGGGCGGTCGGCCGCGCTCCAGGAGCGGCGGCGCAGCCAGGACGCCGCCTTCGGGAGGAGCGCGGGTGTCGGTTCGGCGGGCACGGAACTCTCCTCGGCGGATCGGGGTGGGACAGGGCATCTCGCGTGGCGGACGGTCCCGTTCAGGGTTGACGCCTTCGGATACAGTCTTCGTACAGCGATCGGACCTTCGCACGCCGGGGTCACCGCTGAGCAGGACCACAACTTCACAGAGCTCATCCAGAGGGACTGAGGGAACGGCCCGTTGACGTCCCGGCAACCTTCTCGCACGGCAGGCCTCGGGCCCCGGCGGGACAGGTGCCAATTCCGTCCTGTGGCGCGCCCGCGTCACGGGGAAGATGAGGAGAGAGGCCTCCGCCATCATGGCTATCGACACCGCCGCACCCGCACCCGCCACCGTTGATCTCGGCCCCGCCGTCGCACTGTCCTGTCGCGAGTGCGGTACCCGCTTCCCGCTCGGTCCCAGCTTCGCCTGCCTGGAGTGTTTCGGGCCGCTGGAGATCGCCTACGACTTCGGGAGCGAGGGCGCGGAGGAGCTCCGCAAGCGGATCGAGGCCGGTCCGGCGTCGATCTGGCGCTACGCGCCGCTGCTGCCCGTCCCGGCCGACGTCGCCGGCAAGCCGAACCTCAACCCGGGGTGGACCCCGCTGGTGAAGGCGGACAACCTGGGCCGCGAGCTCGGGTTCACCGCCCAGCTGCACGTCAAGGACGACTCGGGCAACCCGACGCACTCCTTCAAGGACCGCGTGGTCGCCTGTGCGATCGAGGCGGCGCGGGCGTTCAACTTCACCACCCTCTCCTGCTCCTCGACCGGCAACCTGGCCGGTGCGGTGGGCGCGGCGGCGGCCCGGGCCGGCTTCAAGTCCTGCGTGTTCATCCCGCACGACCTGGAGCAGGGCAAGGTCGTGATGGCCGGTGTCTACGGCGGCGAGCTGGTCGGCATCGAGGGCAACTACGACGACGTGAACCGCTTCTGCTCCGAGCTGATCGGGGACCCGGCCGGTGAGGGCTGGGGCTTCGTGAACGTCAACCTGCGCCCGTACTACGGCGAGGGCTCCAAGACGCTGGCGTACGAGATCTGCGAGCAGCTCGGCTGGCGACTGCCGGAGCAGATCGTCATCCCGATCGCCTCGGGTTCGCAGCTGACGAAGATCGACAAGGGCCTGCAGGAGCTGATCAAGCTGGGCCTGGTCGAGGACCGGCCGTACCGGATCTTCGGCGCCCAGGCGGCCGGCTGCTCGCCGGTGTCGACGGCCTTCAAGACCGGCCAGGACGTGATCCGGCCGGTCAAGCCGAACACCATCGCCAAGTCGCTGGCGATCGGCAACCCGGCCGACGGCCCGTACGTGCTGGACATCGCCCGCCGCACCGGCGGGGCCGTCGAGGACGTCACCGACGCCGAGGTGGTGGCCGCGATCAAGCTGCTGGCCCGGACCGAGGGCATCTTCGCCGAGACCGCGGGCGGGGTGACCGTCGGCGTGCTGAAGAAGCTGGTGGAGACCGGGCAGCTGGATCCGGCCAAGGAGACCGTCGCGATCAACACCGGTGACGGTCTGAAGACGCTGGACGCCGTCTCCGACTCCGGGATGACCGCCGTCATCCGCCCGACGCTGGCCTCGTTCCGCGACGCCGGCCTCGCGTCCGCCTGACCCACCCGCAGCCCCCCGCAGCCCGGCCGTTGCGCCGTTGCGCCGTTCCGCCCGAGGAGACCCCCATGAGCGCCACCGTCCGCATCCCGACCATCCTGCGCACCTACACCGGCGGCACCGCCGAGGTGACCGCCGAGGGCGCCACCCTGGGCGACGTCATCGCCGACCTGGAGAAGAACCACGCCGGGATCGCCGCCCGGATCCTGGACGACGCCGGCAAGCTGCGCCGGTTCGTCAACGTCTACGTCAATGACGACGACGTCCGTTTCGCGGAGGGCCTGGCCACCGAGATCAAGGACGGCGCGAGCGTCTCGATCATTCCCGCGGTGGCCGGCGGCTGCTGACCCGCCCCTTTCCGACCAGGTCGTTTATCGGCCGGGTCGTTTCCGACCAGGCCGTTCGCACGTACGGAATTCCGCTCTCCGTACGTGCGAGCGGCCCGTCGCATTCCGGCGGGAATATTTTTCGGTCCGGGGGAGTAGAGTGTCGCTCGTCCGGGAAGAGGGCATCCCCTCCCCCCTCGCTTCCGGTACTCGAATCCGTCCGCGCCCGTACTGCCGGTGTCTGTCCGGCCGCTGAGACCGGCGCCGGGGCCGTGACCGTGAAACATGTCAGGCAGATGTCAGAATTCTCGAAGGCATTTGGGTAATTCGTCCGCTATGTCCGGCGTGAAATGCCGATTTCCTCCCGCTTTGGCCTGGCCTGTCCCTTGACGGGCCGAGTGAATTCCCGGCGGTTGACCCTGTTGCAGAGGGCGTCGATCCGGATACATTCAGCCGCGGTCGACGCAATCACCCGCTCACCGGATGCCTTCCGGTGGTCTCCGCGGACGATTGTGGCGTGCACGGCTGCGCCCAGGGGGGGTTCCCCGGGCCGGCCTCAAACCAGACCCGGGCCCGCGACCTGCGGGCGCGTGAAGGGCCAGCACAGCACTAGGGGAGTTCGGAATGGCTCAGGGCACCGTCAAGTGGTTCAACGCGGAGAAGGGCTACGGCTTCATCGCGGTCGACGGTGGTGCGGACGTCTTCGTCCACTACAGCGCGATCCAGATGGACGGCTACCGCACCCTTGAGGAGGGCCAGCGGGTCGAGTTCGAGATCTCTCAGGGGCAGAAGGGCCCGCAGGCGGACATGGTCCGCGCCGCGGTCTGACCTTTCCGACCCCAGGAGTTCGGCTCGGCCCAATCGGCTGGTGCACCTCTTGCTTCACGACGGGCCCGTACGACATATGTCGTACGGGCCCGTCGGCATGTCCGACGAGGGCCGGCGCGGGCGGTCGGCGGAGGGCTCCGTGGCGGGTCGGCGGGGGGTTCGGCGAGGGCGCGGCGAGGGTCCGACGCGGGGTCGGCGCGGGGTCGCCGACGGGCCCGCGGGGGCGGCCCGCGGGGGCGGACGCGGCTCGCGGGTTGGGCGATTGGGCTTGCACTCGCCTACCCGGAGTGCTAATCATTGGCGTTAGCACTCACAGTGTGAGAGTGACAGCGGACCGGGTCGGTGAGGCCCCCGGGAGCGGTAGGGGAAAGGACCCCCGCACACCAGGGCCGTCCGTCGCGGGCACCCCTTGGTCCGAGCAGTCGACCGTGTCCCGGAGGACCACTTCTGATGGCCAAGATCATCGCCTTTGATGAGGAAGCTCGCCGCGGCCTTGAGCGTGGCATGAACCAGCTCGCCGACGCGGTGAAGGTCACGCTCGGCCCCAAGGGCCGCAACGTCGTGCTGGAGAAGAAGTGGGGCGCTCCCACGATCACCAACGACGGTGTCTCCATCGCCAAGGAGATCGAGCTCGAGGACCCCTACGAGAAGATCGGCGCGGAGCTCGTCAAGGAGGTCGCCAAGAAGACCGACGACGTCGCGGGTGACGGCACCACCACCGCCACCGTGCTGGCCCAGGCGCTCGTTCGCGAGGGTCTGCGCAACGTCGCCGCCGGCGCCAACCCGATGGCCCTGAAGCGCGGTATCGAGAAGGCCGTCGCGGCCGTCTCCGACCAGCTGCTGGCCCAGGCCAAGGACGTGGAGACCAAGGAGCAGATCGCCTCCACCGCCTCCATCTCGGCCGCCGACACCCAGATCGGCGAGCTCATCGCCGAGGCCATGGACAAGGTCGGCAAGGAAGGTGTCATCACCGTCGAGGAGAGCAACACCTTCGGCCTGGAGCTCGAGCTCACCGAGGGCATGCGCTTCGACAA
The DNA here is from genome assembly GCF_042882445.1 of Kitasatospora sp. NPDC058218. Classification (NCBI taxonomy): domain Bacteria; kingdom Bacillati; phylum Actinomycetota; class Actinomycetes; order Kitasatosporales; family Streptomycetaceae; genus Kitasatospora; species Kitasatospora sp. NPDC058218. The sequence goes on from NZ_JBHVWC010000013.1 coordinate 10,692, forward strand.
GGGCTACATCTCCGCCTACTTCGCCACCGACCTGGAGCGGATGGAGGCGACCTTCGAGGACCCGTACATCCTCATCGCCAACTCCAAGATCGGCTCGGTCAAGGACCTGCTCCCGCTGCTGGAGAAGGTCATGCAGAGCGGCAAGCCGCTCGTCATCATCGCCGAGGACGTCGAGGGCGAGGCCCTGTCGACCCTGGTCGTGAACAAGATCCGCGGCACCTTCAAGTCCGTCGCCGTCAAGGCCCCGGGCTTCGGCGACCGCCGCAAGGCCATGCTCGGCGACATCGCCATCCTCACCGGTGGCACCGTGATCTCCGAGGAGGTCGGCCTCAAGCTGGAGAACGCCGGCATCGACCTGCTGGGCACCGCCCGCAAGGTGGTCATCACCAAGGACGAGACCACCATCGTCGACGGTGGCGGCGACAGCGACCAGGTCGCCGGCCGCGTGAACCAGATCCGTGCCGAGATCGAGAACAGCGACTCGGACTACGACCGCGAGAAGCTCCAGGAGCGCCTCGCCAAGCTGGCCGGCGGCGTGGCCGTCATCAAGGCCGGCGCGGCCACCGAGGTGGAGCTCAAGGAGCGCAAGCACCGCATCGAGGACGCCGTTCGCAACGCGAAGGCCGCCGTCGAGGAGGGCATCGTCGCCGGTGGTGGCGTCGCGCTGCTGCAGGCCGCTGTCGCGTTCGACAAGCTGGAGCTGGAGGGCGACGAGGCCACCGGTGCCAACATCGTCCGCGTGGCGCTGGAGGCCCCGATCAAGCAGATCGCGACCAACGCCGGCCTCGAGGGCGGTGTCGTGGTGGAGAAGGTGCGCAACCTCCCCGCCGGTCACGGTCTGAACGCCGCGACCAACACCTACGTCGACCTCATCGCCGAGGGCATCATCGACCCGGCGAAGGTCACCCGCTCCGCGCTGCAGAACGCCGCCTCCATCGCGGCGCTGTTCCTCACCACCGAGGCCGTCATCGCCGACAAGCCGGAGAAGGCCGCCGCGGCCGCCGGCGGCGGCATGCCGGGCGGTGACATGGACTTCTGATCCTCTCCGGATCGGTCGATTCCTGATCGCACGGGCGGTTCCCCTCGGGGAGCCGCCCGTGCGGCGTTGTGTCCGGCCCCGGTTTGGGACAATGGGCGGATGGCTGCCACCGCTGACGACATCGAGAACGCCCTGCACAACGCGCGGGCGCTGATCCTGGCCGACCTGACCGCGCGGGACGTGGCGGACGCCGCCGTGGTGTCGCTGGTGGAGAACGCCGTGACGCACCGCCGGTGGTGGCTCGAACAGTGGCCGGACGGCGCCGACTACGTGCTCGGTCTGGTCGCCCAGGACGTCCAGGACGCGCTGCTGGAGGCGTACGGCCGCTGGCCGCTCTGCACCTCCTGCGCGGCCGACGGGGACCCGCACGCGCTCGGTGTCGAGCCCGAGCTGGGGCCGGAGCCGCACTGGGTCTGCGGCAAGGCGGGGGTGGTGGTGGCGCCCGTCGGGGAGCTCGCCTGATCGTGACCGGCCCGGCTCCGGCGCTCCGTGCGCCGGGCCGGGCCTTTGCGTTCGATGCGTTCGTCGGCCGGGACGCCCCGAGCGGCCCGGTCAGCCGTCGAGCCGGCCGAGTTCGGCCGCCAGGTTGGCGCGGGCGGCGGCGTCGAAGCGCTCGTGGGCGGTGGGGGTGCGGTAGAGCGCGGGCAGTGCCAGGAGCCGGCGCAGGACGTCGGCGCGCCCGGCGCGGAAGTCCGGATCCGGGACGAAGGCGTACTCCTCGCGGACCGCGGCCGCGTACGCGGTGTAGGCCTGCGGGGCGCCGCCGAGGACGGCGAGGTCCGCGTCGCAGAGCACCTCGCCGTCGCGGTCGCCGGGCTCGGGACGGTGCGTGACGGTGAGCCGGACCAGCCGGGCGACCTCGGCGGTCCGCCGCTCGGACAGCCCCGCCTCGGTGAGCGCCCGGACGGCGAGGGCGGCGCTGCGCTCCTCGTTCTCGGAGCGGTCCGGGCGGTAGACCGCGTCGTGGAACCAGGCGGCCAGCCGGACGGTGTCCGGGTCGTCGGCGTGCGCGGCGAGCGCGTCCACGTGCCCGAGCACCGCCCGCAGGTGGTCGGTGATGTGGTAGCGGCGCTGCGGTTCGGCCCAGCGGCCCAGCAGGTCGCGCCCGTAGGGCGCGGGGTCGGCTGCGGCGCCGCAGCGCCGGAGCAGGGCGGTCCAGTCGGCGAGCAGGTCGGCGGGCGGCCCGGCGGGCAGGTCGGCCGGGACGGGGGCGGCGGGCTGGTTCGGCATGGGCTCATTCTGGCGGCTCCCGGGCGCGGAACGGCCGCGGATCGGCGGGCCCACTGGACCGCATATGTAGTTTGACGATATATGTAGTTCCATGACAGAACGAGCCATGCAGGAGCCGACGCTGCTTCTGCTCACCGCGCTGGCCGATGCGCCCAGACACGGCTACGCGCTCATCCAGGAGGTCACCGCGATCTCCGACGGCCGGGTGAAGATGCGCACCGGCACCCTCTACGGCGCGCTCGACCGGCTGCTCCAGCAGGGCCTGATCGAGGTCGCCGCCGAGGAGGTCGTGGACGGCCGGGCCCGGCGCACCTACGCGCTGACCTCGGGCGGCCGCGCCGCGCTGGCGGCCGAGGCGGGGCGACTGCGCGCGGTCGCCTCCGAGGCCGAACGCCGGCTGTCCATCGTCCTCTCCAGGGTCAGGGGGACCTTCGCGTGAGCATGCAGACCATCGGCCGGCCGATCGCCCTGCGGGCGGCGCTCCAGCTCTACCCGGCCCACTACCGCCGCGAGCGTGGTGAGGAGCTGGCCGCCGTCTTCGCCGACAGCACGGCGGAGGCGGACAAGCCCACCCTGATCCGGGAGGCGCTGGACCTCGCCGCCTACGGTCTGCGGATGCGCGCCCGGCTGACCTCGGCCTCGGCTGCCGGGCGGCTGCTGGCGCTGGCCGTTCCGCTGGTGGCCGGTACCGCCGCGGGCGTCGGCCTCCACCCGTGGGTCAGCGACCCGGACCTGATCGCCTGGCAGCTCGACGGCCCGCGGTCCTCGCTGCTGATGGTGCTGGCCCTGTTCGCGGCGCCGGTGGCCACGCTGCTGCTGGCCGTGGCGGCCGCGCTGGGGCAGTGGACGGCGGCGCGGGTCCTCTCGGCGGCGGTGATCGGTGTCGGTCTGCTGAACCTGGCGGACTCCCTCTCGATCGGGCACCCCGACGCGTGGTGGGTCCTCTACAGCTCCACGTCCGCGCTGCCGTTCGTGCTGTCCGGTCTGCTGGTGCTCCTCGCGCCGGGCGATCTGCTGGGCCGGCCGACCTGGCGGACCGGGGCGCTGGTGCCGCTGGGGGTGGTCGGCGGTCTGCTGGTGGTCGCGGCGCAGGGTGGCTACGACACCCGCTACCTGATGAACGACCCGTGGGCCGGCCTGCTGCTGATGGGTCCGCTGCTGCTGGTGGCCACCGCGGCGCGCGGGTGGCTGGTGCCGGCGGCGATCGGCCTGGCGGTGCTGCCGCTGACCGTCGCGTTCAGCCTCTTCAGCCTCTGGGAGTCGGCCGGTGGGATCTGGAACCTGTTGGCGGTCGGCGGGGCCGGCGCCGCGTTCGTGGCGGTGGCCGGGCTCGGCTGGCGGGGTCTCGAAAGCATGCGCCGGTCGGAGGCGTGACCGATCGGCCGCGCGGGTCTCGCCCGGGGCTTCGGGATGTGGCAGGCTGTCTGATATGTCTAGACCAATTTTCGAAGTCATCGCGCTGACGCCCCAGGACGCCCAGGCCGCCGAGTCGGGCGGCGCCGACCGGCTCGAACTGGTCACGGACATGGCCGCGGACGGGCTCACCCCGTCGATCGAGGACTTCGCCAAGATCCGCGCCGCCGTGGAGCTGCCGCTGCGCGTCATGCTGCGGGTCCGGGACGGCTTCGCGCCGGGTGACCCGGACGAGCTGCGGGCCCGCGCCGCGGCCCTGCGGGCCGAGGGCGCCGACGAGTTCGTCTTCGGCTTCCTGACGGCCGACGGCGCCGTCGACCTCGCGGCCACCGCGGCCGTCGCCGACGCGGTGGCGGGCTGCCGCTGGACGTTCCACCGGGCGATCGACCACAGCGCCGACCGGGCCGCCCTCCGCGCGGCCGTCGGCGCGCTGCCCGGGCTGGACACCTTCCTCACCTCGGGCGCGGCCGCCGGCGTGGACGCGGGCCGGGACGTGCTGCTGGCCGAGCTGGCCAGGGCCGGCGAGCCCGGGTACGGGCAGCGGATCCTGATCGGCGGCGGCCTGCGGGCCGAGCACCTGCCGGGCCTGCGGGCGGCGGGCTTCGACGGCTTCCACGTCGGCGGTGCGGTGCGGGTCGACGGCTGGCAGTCCCCGGTGGACGCCTCCAAGGTCGCCGAGTGGCGGTCCCTGATCGATGGCTGAGCGTGAGAGCGCCGACGGCTGAGCGATCGGCGGCCGGCGACTCGGCACGAAGAAGGGGACCGGCGGTATCCGCCGGTCCCCTTCGCGCTGCTCAGCCCAGCTGCTCGGGCAGCGGCTCGGCGTGCAGCACCGCCAGCCCGGAGACGGCACGGGTGAGCGAGACGTACAGGCGGCGCAGGCCGGTCCGCTCGTCCGGCTCGCCGGCCACCACCGCGGCCGGCTCGTCCAGCACCACGTAGTCGTACTCCAGACCCTTGGCCAGCGAGGCCGGGACGAGGGTCAGCCGGGCCTCGGCGCTGGTCTCGGCGCCGGGGGAGAGGTACGGCAGGCCGGCCGCGGTCAGGGCCTCGGCGAGCTGCGGGACGCGGGCGTCGGCGGCGATCAGGCCGGTCGAGCCCTCGTGCTCCAGCGCCCGGTGACAGGCCGCGACCACCGCCTGCACCAGCTCCCCGGCCGCGATCCGGCGGATCGTCAGCGAGCCGGGCGCCTCACGGACCGAGCTCGCCGGGGCGAGACCGGGGGCGATCGCGGGCAGCAGCCGGGAGGCGTAGGCGATGACCTCCTCCGGCACCCGGAAGCCCTTGGTCAGCTCCTCGATGTGGGCGGCCGGTTTGCCCAGGTGGTGCAGGGCGTCCGGCCAGCTCGCGGTGGCCCAGGGGGTGGTGCCCTGGGCGAGGTCGCCGAGGACGGTCGCCGAGCCGGTGGTGCAGCGCCGGCCGACCGCGCGGTACTGCATCGGCGAGAGGTCCTGGGCCTCGTCCAGCACCACGTGGCCGAGCGAGGGCGTGCGCTGCACCAGGTCGGTCGTCTCGTCCACCAGGACGGCGTCGGCCGGCGTCCAGCGGGCGGTCTTCACCGAGCGGCCGGGCTTGGTCCAGAGCACCGCCCGCTGCTCCTCGGGGGTGAGCACGCCCTCCGCGCACCGCGCCAGGAACTCCGGGTCGGAGAGCAGCCGGTGCACCAGCTTGGCCGGCTCGACCAGCGGCCAGCACTCCTTGACCACCGCCTTGACCGCCGCGTTGCGGGCCACCGCGTCCTGCACCCGGTCGTCCGGGGCCTCGCCGCCCTGCTCCATCTTCACCAGCACGGCGTGCGAGATCCGCTGCGGCAGGGCGTCCCGGGCCGCGCCGTAGCGGATGTCGCGGCCCTTCAGCTCCTCGACGATCTCGCCGAGCTCGTACACCGGCACGCGCCAGCGGCGGGAGCCGCGGACCACCACGCAGGGCTCGGTGGGCGTGGTGATGCCCGAGCGCACGGCCCGCCGCAGCACCTCGGCCATCCGGGCGTCGCCCTTCAACCGGGCCGCCTCGGCGCTGTCCTCGCCGCGCACCTCCACGTGCCCCACCAGCTGCTGCACGGTGGCCTGGGCCACCTCCAGCTCGCCGAGGGCGGGCAGCACCTGCTCGATGTAGGACAGGAAGGCGTTGTTCGGACCGATCACCAGGGTGCCGGTGCGGGCGAGCCGCTCGCGGTGCGCGTACAGCAGGTACGCCACGCGGTGCAGGCCGACGGCGGTCTTCCCGGTGCCGGGGGCGCCCTGGACGCAGACCGTGCCGGTGATGTCGGCGCGGACGATCTCGTCCTGCTCGGGCTGGATGGTGGCGACGATGTCGCGCATCGGGCCGACGCGGGGCTTCTCGATCTCGGCGGCGAGCAGCGCGGAGGAGGTTTCCGTCTCGGCCGGGTCGGTGAGGTGCTCGTCCTCGTAGGCGGTCAGCTCGCCGCCGGTGTAGCCGAAGCGGCGGCGCCGCTCGACGTCCATCGGCTCGGTGCGGCTGGCCCGGTAGAACGGCTGGGAGACCGGCGCGCGCCAGTCGATCACCATCGGGTCGCCGTCGGCGTCGTGGACGTGCCGGCGGCCGATGTAGAAGTTCTCCCCGCCGGAGCCCTCGGACATCTCCTCGCTGATCGCGTGCAGGTAGTCGAGGCGGCCGAAGAAGAGCGGGGTGTGCGAGAGGTCGGCCAGGGCGGCGATCCGGGCCTCGATCTGGTTGTGCAGGACGACGGCGGTGACCCAGGTACCGGTCACGTCGCTGATGTCCAGGGACTCGACGTCCTCGCGCATCGCACGCAGCGCGGAGCGGGAGGCGGCCAGGTGGTCGCGTTCGCGCTGGAGGGGGTCGGTGGTGGGGGTGGCGGGCACAGCGAACCTTCCCGGCTGCCCCGGACGCGGGTGCAGCGGATCGTTGGAGCTCACGGTGGGTACGGCCGACCGGTTGCCGAACGGACGGCGCCTCCCCCGGCTGCCTGCGTGACTCAGCAGGTACCACGGTTCGGGAGGGGGCAGACGGATGATCCTAGACCCGCGGGCCCCGGGGTTCCACCCCCGAGGCCCGGGGGGTGGCCCTCAGGGCCCGCGTACACCTGGAGGACGACCTACGTCCTGCTCGATACGGCCTTTGGGGTGATGTGTCCGGCGCGCCCGGAAACTACCGTGGAAGACATGAGCACCGTACACATCACGGCGCCGCGAGTGCCGTCCCAGAAGTCCACCCCCGGGCTCCCCGCCGGGGCCACCGCCGCGGCCGGCCCCGGCCGCCACCGCAGCCCGCTGACCAAGGCCGTCCGCAACGTCGGCATCGCCCTCGACACCGCCGCGCGCGTGGTCTTCCTCGGGCGCGACGGCGTCAAGTACTGAGCGTTGCCGGGAGCTACAGCACGTCGTCCGCGTCGATGATGCGGTAGGCGTAGCCCTGCTCAGCCAGGAAGCGCTGGCGGTGGGCGGCGAAGTCCTGGTCGACGGTGTCGCGGGCCACCACGGAGTAGAAGTGCGCCGAGTGGCCGTCCGCCTTGGGGCGCAGGACGCGGCCGAGCCGCTGGGCCTCCTCCTGGCGGGAGCCGAACGTCCCGGAGACCTGGATGGCGACGGTCGCCTCGGGCAGGTCGATGGAGAAGTTGGCGACCTTGGAGACGACCAGGACGCTGATCTCCTTGGTCCGGAAGGCCTCGAACAGCTTCTCGCGCTGGGCGTTGCTGGTCTCGCCCTTGATCACCGGCGCGTTCAGCACCTCGCCGAGCTCGTCGAGCTGGTCGATGTACTGCCCGATGATCAGCGTCTGGTCCTTCTCGTGCTTCTTGACCAGTGCCTCCACCACCCGGCGCTTGGTCGCGGTGGTGGCGCAGAACCGGTACCGCTCCTCGGGCTCGGCGGTCGCGTAGGCGAGCCGCTCGGAGTCGGTGAGGGTGACTCGGACCTCGCAGCAGTCGGCGGGCGCGATGTAGCCCTGCGCCTCGATCTCCTTCCAGGGCGCGTCGAAGCGCTTGGGGCCGATCAGCGAGAAGACGTCGCCCTCGCGGCCGTCCTCGCGGACCAGGGTGGCGGTCAGGCCGAGCCGGCGGCGCGCCTGGAGGTCGGCGGTGAACTTGAAGACCGGCGCGGGCAGCAGGTGGACCTCGTCGTAGACGACCAGGCCCCAGTTGCGGGCGTCGAAGAGTTCGAGGTGGGCGTAGACGCCCTTCCGCTTGGTCGTCATCACCTGGTAGGTGGCGATGGTGACCGGGCGGATCTCCTTGCGCGTCCCGCTGTACTCGCCGATCTCGTCCTCGGTGAGCGAGGTGCGCTTGACCAGCTCGTGCTTCCACTGGCGCGCCGAGACGGTGTTGGTGACCAGGATCAGCGTGGTCGACTTGGCCTCGGCCATCGCCGCGGCGCCGACCAGCGTCTTGCCGGCGCCGCAGGGCAGCACCACCACCCCCGAACCGCCGTGCCAGAACCCCTCGACGGCCTGGGCCTGGTAGGGGCGCAGCTGCCAGCCGTTCTGGTCCAGCTCGATGGGGTGCGCCTCGCCGTCCACGTACCCGGCGAAGTCCTCGGCGGGCCAGCCGAGTTTGAGCAGCACCTGCTTGATCTGGCCGCGCTCGGAGGGGTGCACGACGACGGTGTCCGGGTCGACCCGGGCGCCGACCAGCGGGGCGACCTTCTTGGAGCGCAGCACCTCCTCCAGCACGGGCCGGTCGGTGGTGGAGAGCACCAGCCCGTGGACCGGGTGCTTGGTGAGCTTGAGCCGGCCGTAGCGGGCCATGGTGTCGGCCACGTCCACCAGCAGCGCGTGCGGCACCGGGTAGCGGGAGTACGTGACCAGGGCGTCGACCACCTGCTCGGCGTCGTGCCCGGCGGCGCGCGCGTTCCAGAGCCCGAGCGGGGTGACCCGGTAGGTGTGCACGTGCTCGGGCGCGCGCTCCAGTTCGGCGAACGGCGCGATGGCACGACGGCAGTCGGAGGCCCTGGGGTGGTCGATCTCCAGGAGAAGAGTTTTGTCGCTCTGGACGATGAGCGGTCCGTCGTTCACGCGGGGAAGCCCTCCACTGGCTGACAGGTCTGTCGGGACGCAGACCCTCCAGTGTCGCGCATCGCGCGGTGAACCCGGGCGGCTACTTCCACTCGTGCACCGTGACCTTGCCCGTGCCGCTGCCGTCGGTGTCGTACTCGAAGAGCCCCACGGTGTCGTTGAGCTGGACGAAGGACTCGGACTGGCTCTCGAAGAAGACCGCCCCGCGCCAGGCCATGGCGCCGCCGGGGCCGGTGAAGCGGCCGATGCCGCTGCCGTGCCAGCTGTAGGTCTCGCCGCTCTCGCTCATGCCCACGCCCTGGCCCTCGCCGAACAGCGTGCCGTCCGAGCGCAGCTGCGACTCGTAGGTGGCGAACTCCTTGACGCCGACGCCGAGTACGTCGCCGGTCGCCTCGAACGAGACCTCGACCACGGGGTGCACGCCGTCCGTGGTGGCCAGCACCCGCCGGCCGGTGTCCGTGGTGGTCTGCGTGACTATCTGGTTGCCGAGCACGATGGCTCCCTTCGTGATCCCCCACCTTCCGGAGTACGCCGGGTACGACCGACTCGTCAACCGGTCGGCAGTGACCGGTGGGCGGATCGGTCGTTGTGCCGGGCATGAACAAGTCGAAGCGCGCCCTCACCGCTCTCGCCCTCCTCGGTTCGGCCTTCGCCGCGACCGCCTCCTCCGCCGGCTCCGCCCACGCCCTCGCGGGCATCGGCGAGGGCCCGGGCGGGCTGCTGGCCGCCCCCGCCTTCCTGCTCGCCGACACGGCCGGCGGCGGCAGCCTGCCGATCGGCCAGGGCGACATCTCGAAGCTGGCCGACAAGGCGATGGAGGAGAAGGCGAAGGAGCAGGCCGCCAAGCAGGGGCACTGACCGGGAGCGGGCGGTAGCCGCCGCCCTAGTCCTCCAGCTCCGCCACACCGGTGATCCGGTGCAGGGCGAACGTCCGGAGTTCGTCCGCGTGGTGGTCGAAGGCGGTGACGAAGCCGCCTTCGACCTTGACCGGGTCGATGATGCGCTGGCTGGCGATCCCCTCGGCGTTCAGGTAGCCGATCCACATCCGCTCACCGAGCAGGACGGCGGTCTGCAGCGAGGCGAGCGTCTCGGCCGCCGCGGTGCGGGGGAGCCGGCGCGGGTCGGGGGCGGGCTCGCGGCGGACGGCGGTGGCGGCGCGGTCGCCGGCCCGGATGGCCTTGATGGCGGCGGCGAGCAGGGTGTCGTCCGGTGTCGGCGGGCCGTCCGGCACCGGGGCGGGGGCCGAGCGCGGCGGGGTGCGGTGGCTGTCCGGGCGGGTGATCAGGACGTCGCCCTCGGCGGATTCGGCCGCGGGCGCGTAGCCCATGGTGCGCAGGGTGGCGAGCAGCACGTCCGGCGGGGCCTGGGAGGCCAGCACCGTCGGGGCGAGCAGGCGCAGCCGCAGGTCGGCGGAGCGCCGGTCGGCCAGGACTTCGCCCAGCAGCGCCGGGTCGTCGCAGCGCAGGTACGAGGACGCGGCGCCGACCCGCAGGATGCCGTGCCGCCGGGCCACGTCGTCGATCAGGTAGCTGAGCGGCTGCGGGACGGGCGTGCGCGAGTGCTGCTCCAGGAAGGCCTGGAGGTCGGCGGCGCTGCGGCCGGCGTCGAGGGCGCGGCGGACCGACTCGGGGGTGAACCGGTAGACGGTGGCGCCGCCCTTGGACTCGATGTCGGCGCAGAGCGCGAGCGCCTGGGCGAGCGGGGTGAGCAGCGGGCCGGGGGCGATCGCGGTGAGGTCCGGCTGGAGGATGACGTGGTCCAGCGGCTGCGGCAGCAGCGGGGCGAGCACCTCGGCGGGGTCGGCCTCGGCGGTGAGCAGCGCGCGGGCGGGCGCGGCCAGTGCGCCGCGGCCGGTGATGCCGAGCAGCTCGGCCTCGGCGAGGGTCCAGGCCGTGAGGTCGTCCCGCAGGTCGCGTCCCTGGCCGGTGGCCGTGGTCGCCCCGGTGCTGGTGGGGTGCCCGTTGGCGGCGGGCGGCGCGGTGACCGGTCCGCCGCGCAGCGGGCGCTGCCACCGCAGGGTGGGCAGCAGTTCGTCGGCGGTGGCGGGGGTGCCGGGCGGCAGCTCGGCGAGCAGCGCGAGGGCGGCGCGTCGCACGGACGGTGCCAGGGTGCGGTCGAGTTCGGGGCCGAGGGCGGCGCGCTGCTTGCCCTTGCCGTCCGGGCTGCCGGTGAGGCCGGGGACGCGGGTGGCGGTGAGCCAGCCGGCCGCCAGCAGGGCCCAGCGGTCGGCGGTGTCCTGCTGGAGCCAGCCGTCGAACGCCGGGGTGGGGCACCAGCGCTCGTCGGCCTCGCCGTCGGGGGCCAGCAGGCCTGCGGTGTAGGCGAGTTCGAGCCAGAACGCGGTCTGCTGCTCGGTGCTCTCCAGGGCCTGCGCGGTGCGCTTGAGGTCGCGGACGCCGAGCCCGCCGGCGCGCAGGGTCGGCGGCGGGTTGAGGCCCCAGAGGTCGAGCAGCTCCTCGACCGTCCGGACGGCGGTGTACGCCTGCCCGGCGGCGGCGCCGTCCACGGCCTGGGGGTCGCGCGGGGCGCCGGCCGGGGCCGGTTCGGGCTGGACGGGCTCGACCAGGCGGTGGGTGCGGCCGCCGCGCAGGTGCAGGGCGAGCTCCCGGGGCAGCACCACGCTTCCGGGGCTGCTCGGCAGCAGCAGGCCGCGGGCCAGCAGCCACTCGACCGGGCTCTGCGCGTCCTCCGCGGTGACCGGGCGGGTGGCGTCCGGGACGGTGCCGGTGGGCGGGCCCCAGACCAGGCGGTCCAGCAGGCGCAGGGCCGGCTCGGGGGCGGTGGCGAGCAGGGCGTCGCACCGGGCGCGGTCGGTGAACAGGTCGCAGAGCGCGGCGACGGCGGTGACCGGGTCGGGGGTGGCGGGCTGCCCGGCGGAGACCAGCAACTGCTGGATCCGGGCCGGGGACATCCCGGCGGTCGCGTCGGCGAGGGTCGGGCCGAGGCCGGTGCGGCCCGGGTTGGCGGCGGTCGGCGCCAGCGCCTCGCGGGCCGCGATGACCAGCCGCAGTCCGTTGTCGGGGCCCCAGAGCAGTGCGCGCTCGCGCAGGGCGGTCAGGGCGCGGGGCAGGGCGGCGGCGACGGCGGCCCGGTCGGCGGCGCTCAGCGGGGTGGCGCCCGGGTGCGGCTTGACCTTGGCGGGGCCGGTCAGCAGGGTGCGGACGGTGGCCGGGGAGGCGCCGTCGGGGGCGGCGGCCAGGGCCTCGGCGACCTGCAGGGTGAAGCGGTCCAGCCGCTCCAGGGCGCGCAGCGCGGAGGCGCGGGAGGAGAGCCGGGCGGCGAGCTGGGTGAGGTCGCCGGGGACGGGGTTGAGCAGGTCGGGGCGGGACCGGAGCAGGGCGGCGAGGTCGTCGTCCGCGCGGCTGCGGAGCTCCTCGGCGAGGGTGCGGGGGCCGGCGGGCGCTTTGCCGGTGCGTTGGGGGCCCTGCTGTGTGGTCATTCGACCTAGGTTAGTCGCGTCGGGTGTCGGTGGGGATCCGTCGTCGGAGGGTGGTTGCGCCGGTGGGCGGGGTGGTGGCGCCCGTGTTCGGGTCCGTGCTCGTGCCGCTGGGCGGGACGGGCTCGCGTGGGCGGGGGCCGGGTGGGTAGCGTCACGATCAGCGGGGATCCGAGGGGATCGGTGGAGCCTCGCGCGGTCCTTCGAGGTCTTCGGGGACGGGCTCGGGTGAGGCGGGGTGCTGGGTGATGGCGGACGGCGAGTGGTGGCGTAAGCGCGGGCCGTGGAGCGAGCCGTCGGGCGGCGGTGCGGGTGCTGCGGGCGGTGGGGGCGCCGGTGGTCCGGCGGACGAGGACAGCGTGTACGCGGCCGGCGCGCCGGTGGTGCCTGCGCGCCCGTCCTCCCCGCCGCCCTCCCCGTCCTCCCTGCCCCGGCCGAGGGCGTCGGCCGGGCCGGGTGACCCGGGCTCGCCCTGGGTGACGGAGTCGGTCCGGGACGCGCCGGCGGACCCGGACGCCCTGCCGCCGCCGCAGCTGTACGCGTCCGCCGACACGGGTGGCTGGGATCTGGTGATGCTCAACTTCTCGGACGGCCCGGGGGCGGCGATCAAGCCGATCCCGGAGCAGCCGACGGACGCCGAGGAGGCGGCGGCGGACACCGAGGCCGAGGCGCCCGCCGAGCCGTCCGCCGAGCCTGCCCCGGCCAAGGGCCGGAAGGCCCGCGGCAGGGCGAAGGCCGGGGGCGGTGGCCGGGGGAAGGCGCGGCCCGAGCCCGCCGGCAAGCCCCCGAAGCCGTCCGCGGCGGCCGGCCGCCGCCCGTCCCCGCTGCTGCTGCTCGCCTCGGTGACGCTGGTCGGCGGCGCCGTCAGCGGCCAGATCGTGGTGATGCTGGTGGGCTGGGCCCTCGGCTACATGTCACGGCAACTGAGCGATCTGACCCGGAAGTTCGCCGTGTTCGGCATCCCGCTGGCGACGATCAGCGGTACCAGTCTCTGGTACTGGGGCCGTGCGCAGGGCCGCTGGGGCGGGGGCCTCCAGCCCGGACAGCCGGCCGGCGAGATCGCCTGGTCGGCCGCCCCCGGCGTGATCCGGCTCGCGGCGGTGCTGTCGGCGGTGTTCCTGTTGGCCATGGCGCTGAAGAAGCGCGCCCAGCCGGAGGGTTGAGCCTTTCGTCGATGTACGGGGGAGTCAGCCGTCGGCGATGGCGATCCGGCGGCGGAAGGTCGCCGCGACGCCCAGGTGCCGGACGATCCAGGCGGCGACCGTGGCACGGGTGGCGGTGCCGGCGCCGGGCAGTGGGAGGTCGAAGGAGACGCGCGGGGCGGCCGCCGGCGGGCCGTCCTTGAGCATCGGGGCGCGGACGACCGTCCAGGCGGTGTCGGAGCTGCGCAGGACCGCCTCCATCCGGGCCAGGTCGTGGTGGATCTCCCGGTAGAGCCGGTCGACCACCAGGCGCGTCACCACCCGCTGGGCGAAGGGGAGATGGCCGGTCTCCAGCCCCGCCGAGGACATCACCACGAGGTGTCCCACCCCGCCGGCCCGGGCGGCGGACACCAACTCCCGCGCGCCGTCCGAGAAGACGGTGGTGGCCGTCCGGCCGGTGGTGCCGAGGGCCGAGACCACGGCGTCCTGGCCGGCCAGCGGTTCGAGCAGGGAGCCGGGCCGGCCGACGTCGGCCTGTGCGATGCGCGGGGTGCCGTGCGCGAAGGGCGGTAACCGGTCCGGTGTGCGGGCCACCGCCGTGACGGTGTGCCCGGCGGCCAGGGCGAGGTCGACGACCAGGCGGCCGGTGCGTCCGGTGGCGCCCACCACGGCGAGCTTCATTGAGTCCTCCTCGGAGCTGGGGTTCAGGGCTTCGGGTCGCGGTTCCCGGCGGGGTCCTCGGCGTCGGGGAGCGGTGCCGATCGGCCTTGCCATTCATTCAGACAGACTGTATGACTGAAACCAAGTGAACCACAGACCGACCGAAGGAGCGATGGCATATGGGAGTTCGCTACCCCGACCTGGCCGGAAAGGTCGTCGTGATCACCGGGGGCAGCCGCGGCATCGGCGCGGAGACCGCTCACGCGTTCGCCCGGCAGGGGGCGGCGGTCGCCGTCCTCGGGCGGGACGAGGCCGCCCTGGCCGCCGTCTCCGGGGAACTGCGCGCGGCCGGCGCCGACGCGCTCGGCCTCGCCGCCGACTGCACCGACGCCGCCGCGCTCGCCCGGGCGGCGGACCGGATCGAGGACGGGCTCGGCCCGGTCGACGTCCTGGCGGCGTTCGCCGGCGGCGACGGCTACCCCGTGCCGACCGTCCGGGAGACCGAGGAGCACTGGCGGGCCGTCCTGGACACCGACCTCACGGCCACCTTCCTCACCGTACGGGCCTTCCTGCCGGGCCTGTTGGAGCGCGGCAGCGGTTCGGTGATCACCATGGCGTCCACCGCCGGCCGGCTGCCCAGCGGCTCCTCCGCCGCGTACGCCGCCGCCAAGGCGGGGGTGCTGATGTTCACCCGCCACCTCGCCCTGGAGGTGGCGGGCGCGGGCGTCCGGGTCAACGCCCTGGCGCCGGGTGCCGTCCGGACGGAGCGGACCGCCGCGATGCCGCCCGAGGTGCGGGCGGCGGTGGCCGCCGCCCACCCGCTGGGCCGGCTCGGCGAACCGGCGGACATCGCGGCGGCCGCGCTCTTCCTGGCCTCCGCCGCGTCCTCGTGGATCACCGGGCAGACGCTGGACGTCAGCGGCGGGCGGGTCATCGTCTGACCGCTCCCGGCGTCCGTCGGCCCGGCCCGTCGGGGATACTGCCTGTTCACGAGGAGCCCGACGGCGGCGTCACCGGCGGCGGGGTGAGCGAGTGGAGGCGAGCGCGATGAGCCCCCGGTCCTACCGGATGGGACAGCGGCAGGCGGACGTGGACGGGACGCGCGCGCGGATCGTCGAGGCCGCGCGGGCCCAGCTGACCGAGAAGGGCACGCTGTCGCTGGACGCGGTGGCCCGGCGGGCCGATGTCGCGCGGGCCACCGTCTACTACCAGTTCGGCTCGAAGACGGGTCTGCTGGAGGCGATCTGCGACGCGCTCGCCGAGCAGGGCGGGATGGCCCGGATCGTCGAGGCCTTCACCCTGCCCGACCCCTGGCCGGCGGTGGACCGCTTCGTCGAGGTCATGGGCGGCTTCTGGGCGGTGGACCGCGTCTGCACCCGCCGGCTGCGCGCGCTGGCGGCCCTGGACGAGGAGGTGGGCCGGGTCGTGCGCGAGCGCGACGCCCGGCGGCGCGAGGGCGCCGAGGTGCTCACCGGCCGGCTCGACGGCGTTCCGCAGGACGCGGCGGCGGTGCTGTTCGTGCTCACCGGCTTCGAGACCTACGACGCGCTGGCGGGCGAGAACGTCGGCCTCGACGGCGACCTGCGGGCGGCCGTCCCGGGGGTGACCCGCATGGTGCGCGGCGCACTGGGCGGGCCGGCGGTCTGAGGAGTGCGGTCGGTGGGGCCCGCTCCCCCCCCGGGGGGGCTCAGACGACCGGCGCCGCGTTCGCCGGGGCGGGAGTCCACAGCGGGTCGCGGCCGGAGGCGGCGAGGGCGCGGTCGAACAGGGAGGAGTCGGCCGGCAGCGCCGCCGGGGCGGCGAACCCGCCGTACTGGCGGTAGATCTCGGCGTACTCCTCGACCACCCCGAGGACGGTTGCGGCCAGGTCGTCCGCGACCTCGGCCCGCTGGCCGGTGGCCCGGGCGACGTCCCAGCCGTGCACCACCAGCTCCTTGATCAGCATCCGCGCGATGGCCGTCGCGGGCATCGCCGTCCCGCCCAGGTCCACGTCCCCCTCCCAGACCGCCGGGTCGGCCCAGGCCGCCACGGCCCGGTCCAGCTGGGCCGCGTAGGCGTCGGCCCAGGCGGGGTCGGCGGTGAAGTCGCGTTCGGTCAGCTCCGGTGGCAGCGGCTCCCGGCGGGCCCGGTGCTCCAGGCCGTGGGACGTGTAGAGCACCCAGTGGTTGACCAGTGCGCGGGTGTCGAATTCCGCGCAGGGGGTGGGGCCGTCCAGGTGTTCGGGCCGGACGCCGTGGGCGAGGCGCGCGGCTTCCGTCGCGGCGCGGGCGAGGAGGGGGTGCAGCGGATGACCGTTCATGTACCGATCCTGGGCCGGCGGGCGGTGCGGGGTCTTGAACAAACGCGACGGCTAGCCTGGCGGCATGGCTTCACCCGACCTCGGCTCCGCCCGCCCCGGATCGCCCGGTCCCGGATCGCCCGGTCTCGGGCCCGGTGTGCTCCACCCCGGGCGGGCGGCGGGCGTGGTCGACCTGGCCCGGTACGAGCCCGCTCCCGGGCTGGCCCGCCTCGTCGAGTTCTACTGGCTGGTGCGCTGGGACCGTCGCGGCCTGCCGTGCCACGAGCAGAAGGTGCTCGCCCACCCCAACGTCCACCTGGTCTTCGAGGCGCCGCGGGCCGGCGTCTACGGGGTCGACCGGTCGCTGTTCGTCCGACGGTTGGAGGGGGCCGGGCACGTGCTGGGGGTGAAGTTCCGGCCGGGTGGGCTCGCTCCGTTCAGCGACCGTCCGGCGGCCGGGTTCGCCGACCGGGTGGTGCCGGCGGCGGACGTCTTCGGCCCGGCGGTCGACCGGCTCAACGAGGCGGTGCTCCGGGGCGGTTCGGAGCAGGTCGGGTCGGTGGACGCGTTCCTGCTCGCGCGGTTGCCGGAGCCGGTGGCGGACCCTTCGGCCGAGCTGACCGCCGCGATGGTGGAGCGCGTCACCGCGGGGTCCGATCTGCGCCGGGTGGACGAGTTGGCGGCGGAGTTCGGCGTCTCCGTCCGCCGGCTCCAGCGGCTCTTCGCCGAGTACGTCGGCGCGAGCCCCAAGTGGGTCCTGCGCCGCGCCCGTCTGCACGAGGCGGCCCGGCGCGCCGACCAGGGCCTGGACGTGGACTGGGCGGCGCTCGCCGCCGACCTCGGCTACGCGGACCAGGCGCACCTCACCCGTGACTTCACAGCGGCCGTGGGCATGCCGCCGGCGCGTTACGCCGCGGGCGGGCCGGGCTGAGCGGCCGACGGGCCGGTTCGGCCCCGCTCGCGCTCGACCCGCAGCGCGCCGAGCAGACCGGGGAAGGCCTCCTCGAACTCCTCGCGGCGCAGCGCGTTCATCCGCGAAGTACCCCGGTAGTACTGGCGGATGAGCCCGGCCTCGCGCAGTACGTGGAAGTGGTGGGTGGCGGTGGACTTGCTGACCGGCAGGTCGATCGTCCCGCAGGCGAGGTCCTCGGCGGCGGCGTCCAGCTCGGCGACGATCCGGCGGCGGACCGGATCGACCACGGCCTCCAGGACTTGTTGAAGGTCGATCTCCCGGACGTCCGGGTGTGGCGGGGTGCGGTCCCGCTGCCCGTTGCGCTGCGTTGTCACCATCGATGTCCCTGTCTCTCGCGGTCATGGTACGGCAGCCATCAAAGTACGACAGTCATCAAAGTTTGACAGCTGACGTACTTTCGGATTCAGTGAGCTGCGGCGGCGCGCACTCCGCACCGCCGTCACCGATCGGAAGGGGGCGATGCGCGATGGCCAGGACGGTGCGGTTCCACGAGCACGGCGGGCCGGAGGTGCTGCGGCTGGAGGACGTGGAGGTCGGTGCGCCCGGCCCCGGCGAGCTGCTGATCCGGGTGGACGCGATCGGGATCAACCGGGCCGAGGTGCTGTTCCGCAGTGGCACCTACATCGAGACCCCCCGGCAGTTCCCCGCCGGGCTCGGCGCCGAGGCGGCGGGCGTGGTCGAGGCCGTCGGGGCCGGCGTGGCCGGGTTCGAGCCGGGGCAGCCGGTCAGCGTGGTGCCCGCGTTCTCGATGAACGACTACCCCGTCTACGCCGAGCGCGCGATCGTCCCCGCGGCCGCGGTGCTGCACCGGCCCGCCGGTCTCGGCGCCGTCGAGGGCGCGGCGGTCTGGATGCCCTACGTGACGGCCTACGGCGCGCTGGTGGAGGTCGGCGGCCTGCGGGCGGGCGACACCGTCGTGCTGACCGCCGCCTCCAGCAGCGTGGGCCTGGCCGCGATCCAGATCGCCCGGCGGGTGGGGGCGGTGCCCATCGCGACCACCCGCACCCGGGCCAAGCGGGACGCCCTGCTCAAGACGGGCGCGGCCGAGGTGATCGTCACGGACGAGGAGGTCGTCTCCGAGCGCGTGCTGGCCCTGACCTCGGGCCGGGGCGCCGAGTTCGTCTTCGACGCCGTGGCCGGCCCCGGCGTGGCGGACCTCGCCAAGGCGGTCGCCCCCGGCGGCACGCTGCTGCTGTACGGGTGGCTGAGCGGCGAGCCGACCCCGTACCCGGCGTTCGAGATCGGCATGCCCGCGCTGAACATGCGCAGCTACACGCTGCACGAGACGACGCGCGACCCGGAGCGGCTGCGCCGCGCGGAGGCCTTCGTCGCCTCCGGTCTGCGCAGCGGTGCCTTCACCCCGGTGGTGGACCGCGTGCTCGGCCTGGACGAGATCGCCGAGGCCCACCGCTACCTGGAGGCCGGCACGCAGGTCGGCAAGATCGTGGTCACCGTCGACCACTGACGGGCGGTCCGCGGCGCACGACGGCCCCCTCGCTCCCGGGGAGCGAGGGGGCCGTGGTCATGGCTGCCGGCCGGTCAGTACAGCACGCCGGCGTAGCCCCAGGTGCCCGCGTACGCGCCGCTGAGGGCGTACGTCGAGTCGCTGGGGCGGTAGATGCCGTAGCTCATCCGGCCCTTGTTGAACCAGTCGCCGACCATCGGCCGGTCGCCCGCGTTGCCGAACACCGCGGTCGACACGGAGCCGTCGTCGTGACGCAGTGCGAAGGTCGCGGTGCTCGAACGGAAGATGCCCAGCTGGAAGTGGCCGACGCCGTCCCAGTCGCCGGCCACCGGGGTGTCGCCCGGGTTGCCGAACACGGCCGTGGTGACGCTGCCGTCGTCGTGCCGGACGGCGAACATCCCGGAGCTCGGCCGGTAGATCGCGAGCTGGGCGTGGCCGTTGCCGTCCCAGTAGCCGGGCACCGGGATGTCGCCCTGCTCACCGAACGGGACGGTGGTGGCGCTGCCGTCCGCGTGGCGCAGGACGAAGGTGCCGGAGCGGTAGAGACCGAGCTGGTCGTACCCGACGCCGTCCCAGTCGGCGACGGCCGGGAGGTCACCGGCCTGTCCCCACTGCAGCGTGGCCACGTCGGCCCAGCCGCCCTGGCCGGTGGAGCGCAGGGCCCAGAGGCCGTCGGTGAACATGCCGTTGGTCGCGGGCTTCCCGGCCGACCAGCGGCCGGCGATCGGCACCTCGCCGGGCACGCTGAAGTCGATGCCGACCCTGCTGTCGCCGGTCGCGGTCCGCGCGTGGTCGTCGGTGACGGTCAGTCGCACCTTGTACTGGCCGGGCTTGGTGTAGACGTGCTCGACGGGCTGGGAGCCGGGCAGGCCGGCGCCGGTGGCGCTCTGGCCGTCGCCGAAGTCGAGCGTGTAGGAGGACACCGGCCACGGGCTGCGGACCTGGTCGAGGTACACCGCGATGCGCTGGGCCTGCGGGGTGCGGTAGATCGACACGTTGGCTGCCAGCGGGCCGGCCGGCTGCACGTCGACCTCGGTGACGGCCTGCTTGACGAGGCCGTTGGTGTCCTTCGCGGTCAGCGTGGCGGTGTACTTGCCCGGGGCGTAGGTGTGGGCCAGCGGCAGGGTCGGCGCGGACAGGACGGGAGAGCCGTCCCCGAAGTCCAGGGTCGTCGTGGCCGGGTACCAGGGCGAGTTCGCGCCGCCGCTGAAGAGGACGTCCAGCGGGCGCCCGGGCAGGCCGTTGCTGTCGTCGAGCGACACGTAGAAGGGGTTCTGGCGCTCGACGGCGCCGCGGTCCTGGATGCCGCCGCCGGTACCGGTGTTGGGCACCAGCGGGTCGTCGACGCGCGGGTGGCCGAAGATGTCGGTGTCCAGGCGGCCGGGCGCGGTGGTGTCGGCCGAGTCCATCACCGGGGTGTCGGCGGTGGGGGCGACCTGGCCGCTGCCCGCGCCGTAGAGCTGGAACTTCGGATCGGTGGCGAGGTCGTGCTTGCCCTGGCCGACCGCGTTCGCGAAGTCGGTCGGGCTCCAGTACGCCGAGCCGTTCCAGGTGTAGGGGGCGCCGATGAAGGCGGGCGAGAAGACCACGTTGTAGTCGGCCCGGGTGCCCTCGGTGGATCCGGCCGTGACCAGCAGGCCGCTGCCGGGAGTGTGGCAGTACCCGGCGATGTTCAGGACCACGACGTTGTTCACCACGGTCGCGCCGGCGGAGTTGCCGTTCAGTGCGATCCCGGCGGCGCAGCCGTCGCCGATCGAGTTGCCGTTCACCACCGTGCCGGGGGCGTCGGTGATCGCGATCGCACCGCCCCGGTTGGCCAGGAGGGCGTTCGTGGTGACGACCGTCCCGGTGACACCCGCCTCGACGCTGACACCCGCTCCGCCGCTGCCCTCGATCCGGTTGCGGCTGACCGTGACGTCGCTGGTCTTTCCGGAGACGCGGATGGCGGGCCGGGGGTCGTTGTCCCGCAGCCTGCCCGAGTACTCGATGGTGGTGCCGTCGACGGTGATCCGCGCGGAGTCCGTGACGAGGACGGCCTCCTCGCCGGTCTCCAGGGAGAGGTGCTTGATGGCGATGTCGTGGACGCCGGCGAGCACGAAGGCGTGGGGCTGCTGTCCACCGTTGCCGAATACCTTGGTCGGTGGGGTCAGGGCGGGCTCGCCGAGGCCCTCGAAGGTGATCGGGTTCCTGGGAGTACCCGACTTCGTGAGCGTGACCTGCTCCAGGTAGTCGCCGCCGCCGTCGATGCGGACGGTCTGGCCGGGTTGGGCGGTGTCGGCCGCGGTCTGGATGCTGCAGAACGGCTGGCTCTGCGAACCCGGGCCGGTGTCCGAGCAGGCCTCGCTGCGGTTGTTGACGTAGAGATAGGTGGCCTCGGCGTGCGCGGCGACGGCCGGCAGTACGGAGCCGATGACGGTGGAGCTCACGAGCGCGGCGGCTAGGCCGACGCGGCGTCCGCTGGACACGACTTGGTTCCCCCAACAGCTGATGTGTAGGCGCGCCGGGCACCCCGTGCCGGACAGATGTGATGATCATCCGTTTGGCGCGCGTGGATCAGTATCCACAGCCGGCGGGCCTCTGTGTGAGGTGGGGGTGTGCGAATGAGCAGGACTCGTGAAGGGGTGTCGGCGTCTCCGGGTTCAACACTTGGGGCTCGGGGTGACTCCGTATCTCGGGTGAGAGGTGCCGATCCAGCCCCTGGTCGGGCCCGGCCGTCCTCGCTGCCGGCATGGCGGTGCTCGCCTTCGAGTGATCTCGGGTTGGGTGTCGGCGCGGCCGGGGGCCAGGCCGCCTTCCAGCAGTGTTGCCACCTCCTGCGGGAGGACTACGTCCCCGCCGTCATCGCCGGAGACGCCTGCCGCCGCGCCGCGAAGGAGTAGCGCCAACACCCGAGGCCCGGCCCGGACCTCGCTGCCGCGGCCGGAGTGGGAAGTCGGCGGGGCCGACTTCCCACTCCGCGGCTCTGTTGCGTTGGGGGCAAGTGCCCTGGCGGCCAGGGTTGTTCGGCGGCCCATCGCTCGGGCGAGCGAGGGGCCGGAAGGTGGTTCGGGTCGTGACGTGACCGAATCCGGCCGACTGTGCACCATCCCGTCCGTGGCGAACCGGGCTTGAAGGGTTCGTACGGCGTTCCTCGTCGATCGAGTCCAGCGGGGGAGTCGTACCTGGGGATCGCGGCGATGGGGCTGGGCGATGTCGGAGGCGGGGCCCCTGGAGTGTGGGGCCGGCTGGTTTCGTTTTATTTGTCGACCGGAAGAGCTTTTATACCTTGCTACCGTTGGGATTCACACCGGCCGGACGGAGGAGGGGCTGTGTTCACGGTGGAAGAAATCCCGGAATTCCGGATTGCGTACATGAGGCGCGTCGGCCCGTACGGGCCCGAGAATATCGCGCAGATGGAAAGGCTCAAGCAATGGGCTGTTGCGAACGATCTGCTCCGTGCCGATTCGGTGGTCATGGGGATCGCCCGGGACGACCCCGCGCGGACGCCGCCCCAGAGCTGCAGGTACGACGTCTGCCTCGTCGTGCCGGATGACACCGGGGCCCGGGATGGCGAGGTCGAGGACGGCCGGCTCGTCGGCGGCCGGTACGCGGTTCGCACGGTCGCGCACACCGCCGAGGGGTTGTCGCGCGCCTGGGCCGTCCTGTTCCGCGAGTTGACGGACGCAGGGTTCGGCCTCGACGTGGCACGGCCGGTCCTTGAGCGGTACCGCCCGGAGATGGTTGCGGCCCACCTCTGCGAGATCTGCGTGCCCGTGCTGTGAGAAGAGCCGACCGCTGCGTTCCGGATTGAGCGGGAGTGCTGTGACGAGGACGTCGGGATCTCGCGGCGATGAAGTGGAACTGAGGAACGACGGCGGCCCCTCGCTCGGGTGAGCGAGGGGCCGCCGTCGGTTCAGGTGGTGAGGTGGTCGAACTCGCCGGCTTTGATGCCTTGGAGGAACTTGGCGAACTTGGCCGGAGTGGTACGGACGATGACGTCGCCGGTGTCGGACTCGCGGAGTTCGACCATGCCGTCGGCAGCGCGCACCTCGATGCACTCATTGTTCGATGCGCTGTAGCTGGACTTCTGCCACTTTGAGTTACGCATTCGCGGCTTTCACTTCTTTCATGATGGATCGGATGAACTCTCGCGAGGCCTCTTCGGGCAGGGCGGTGGAGTCCAGGCGCGAGAAGATGACTCGATGCTTGGCCAGGTCAGCCAGCGAGTCAAAGAAGAGTGCACCCTGGGATACGTCCATCTGAATGGTGTCCAGCTCAGGAACAGGGCCTTCGGCGAAGGTGAGGTTCTCGCCAGCGCCAGGGAAGGTCTCGACAGCGAACGGTACGACCCGGACAGAGATGCCAGGTCGCTCGGAGTCTTCGAGGAGGGCGTCAAGCTGCTCGGCGAGAACCCGTGGGCCGCCGAACTGCATGCGCAGCGCAGCCTCGTGAACGAATGCCTGTAGGGGAGTCCTGCCAGAGCGAATGAGCTGTTGCCGCTTGATGCGAAAGGCGGTCCTGAGTTCGATCTCTTGCGGCGGGAGCGGCGGAACCACCCGAGCAAACACTGCAGATGCGTAGGCCTTGGTCTGGAACAAGCCGGGCATGTACGTGGTGGTGCTGACTGCGAGGCGAGCGGCGCGGCCCTCAAGTTCCGCGACATCAAGAAAGTCCGTCAGGAGAACTCCGCGATACTCCTCCCACCAGCCCTTTCGGCGGTCCGAGGCCATCTCGGCGAGCGCATCGATCAGTGGTTGGTTGGCGCAGCTGCATGCTGTGGCTACTGTGCGGAGCCGCTCAGGGCTGACGCCGATCTTCGCGGTCTCCATCTGAGTCATCTGCCCAGGGCTGATGCCCAGCATCTTGGCGAGCTGGCTGCCGCCAAGGCCGGCCTGTTCTCGCATTCTCCGCAGCTCGACGCCCAGCCGACGTTGACGCAGGGTCGGGTTGGTGCGAACAGCCATGGCGTCCTCTCGGCGGGCGGTGGGGCCAGTCTGCCGCGCTGGCGGCATGTGGGTCCATCCGGGGGGCTGGGGGTGCTGGCCACCCGAGAGTGAATTTTTCAGTACTCGCCTAAAACTTCAAGCCCTGTGGGCTATCGTCGTTCTCACATCGATCCGATGGATCGTCAGTAACGCCTGTTTCCAGGGCAGTAGGCGCCTGCTGCCCTCGCACCGCAGAGCAGCCATGCGTGGCATCCCGGTCCCGTTCTGGCTTGGCTCACGGCGACGACTCCGCCGGTCGACGAACCCCACCGCATCCTCTTTCCGGAGGTCCCTCATGTGTGCCTTCACGCTGCCCGAACCGCCCGACTGGTCCGCCGCCCGCGAGGAGCTGCGCGACGCTCTCGCCCTGGCCGCCTGGCCGGACGACCTCATCCACGACGCCGAACTCGCCCTGTGCGAGCTGTACATCAACGCCTGGCGTCACGGAGCCACCCCCGCCCCCACCGTCGTGGTCGTCCTCCACTCCGGCCGCACCCTGCGCGTCTCCGTCGCGGACGACAGCCCCGTCCTGCCCGAGCCGCGTCAGAGCGCCGACCCCTACGAGCTCTCCGGCCGGGGCCTGCACCTCGTGCGCTCCCTCACCCACCGCTTCGGTGCCGACCCCCGCAAGCGCGGCGGCAAGACGGTCTGGTTCGAGCTGGACGCCGCCGCGTGACCATCAACCGCACCCCGATCGCGCCCGACGACCCCCGCATGCGCGACTACACCCACGCCCAGATCACCACCCTCCTCGGCGAACTCCACACCCGAGGCGCCAGGTTCGGCATCCAGTGGGGCTCCGCCACCACCCACCACAGCACCGTCGACGGCCGCATCCTCGTCGACTTCGGCAACGCCCCCCTCGCCACCCTCCTCAACCTCCTCAACCTGCTGCGCGACACCGAGAGGAACGAGCCGTGGGAGTCCTGATCCCCCTGATCACCGAAGCGATCCACACCGAGCGCACCACCGTCGCCTACCTCGCCGTCGAACACACCCCCGACGCCACCGTCCAGCTCCGCCTCGCCGTCGACCTCGACATCCACACCGGCCCCGGCGAACAGCTCGCCCTCCCCCTCACCCGCGACCAGGCCCACGAACTCCTCCACGCCCTCGCCGCCCACCTCGGCCACCGCGTCCTCGGAATCCGCCGATGAGAACCGGCACCGCCGACTTCCTCATCGGCGCCGCCCTCCTCACCCTCCTCGCACTCGCCCTCACCACCGTCGCCCTCGGCGTCATCACCGCCCTCAAGATCAACGACGACCAGCAGCCCCCACCCCCGCCCATCACCCGCCACGGCCGCTGGGAACTGCGCCAACTCCCCGACGGCACCCACGAATACGCCTGGATCGCCCGCCAGGCCGGCCACTACGGCCCCGAAATCCGGGAACGACCCACCCACTCCGGCCGCCACCGCATACCCACCTGAGCGGACACCGCAGAGGCCCCCGCCCAACCCAGGGCAGGGGCCTCGCCGCGAACGTCAGGCGGCTCAGTCCTCCGGGAAGAAGAAGTCCTGCGTCTCCCGCCGGTAGGGCTGCGGGACGGCGGCCAGCCGCTGCGCCGGCCAGAGGTCGGAGCGCTCGCTCAGGCTCAGCGCGCCGCCCTGGCGGACCAGCCAGACGTCCTCGTAGTCGAGGTGCAGTACGGCGTCGCCCGTCACCTGGCCGAGCAGGCCGAGCGTCAGCCGGACGGTGTCGTCCTGCTGGCCGGAGATGTCGGTGTCCTTGTCGAGGCGGAAGGCCACCGAGACGGTCGCCCCGAATGGGCGGCCGCCGATCAGCGGGTCCCCCCACGGGATCGCCTTGGTCGCGACCACCCGGACCCAGGTGCCGTGGACGGTGACGGCGCCGTCACCGATCAGCGTGCCGGCGTCCTCCTCGGCGCCGAACAGGCCCTGCGGGCGGGCGATTTCGTCGAGCTTCCGGGCGACCTCGGACGCGGTGAGCGGCGTCACCAGGTCGAGGCTGTAGGCAATGGCCATGCTGGGCGTCTCTCTCGCTCTGTCTAGGGGTAGAAGTGGACGACGTTGCCGGTCGAGTCGATGACCTTGATCTCCTTGAGGCCCTCGATCGGCCAGTCCTGCAGCTGCTTGCGCATGGCGGCCGCGTCGACACCGCTGTCCGAGAGGTTCAGCACGATGCGATCGGCCTGCCCCGAGTCCACCTTCTTCTGGATGCCGGTGGAGATGGAGCGCGGGTTCGAGGCGGTCGGCGCGTAGCAGTCGAACACCTCGCCCTCGATGCGGTAGTCGGGGTTCTTGGTCGTCCCGGTGACGTTCGGGTTCTGCTCGACCTTGTAGCCGTTGCGCGCCATGATCTCGGCGGACTCGTTCTCCCGCTGGAACGCGCGGACGGTCGTCGAGTCGGCGTTCTTCGGGATGTTGGTGGTGTGCCCCTCCGGTGTCGCGGCCGGGTCCACCCCCTTCGACGGCTGGGTGTGCAGCTCGCTCGACGCGCTGCCACCGCCGCCGCCCTCGCCCTCCATGTGGACCCGGCTGGAACCCATGGCGTCCTTGCCGATCTCGCTCGCGCCCATGCCGGCCACGCCGAGGCCGGTGGCGATGACGCCGGCCGAGAGCACGCCGACCGGCACGCCCACGACCGCGCCGACGCCGGTGAGGTCCAGGCCGACGCCGAGGACCTCGCCGCCCGCGCCGAGGGTGGCGAGGGCGAGCCCGCCCGCGACCTCCAGGGCGGCGCCCGGGTTCTGCAGCATGGCGTTGCCGACCGAGGCGAGGTCCTCCACGGCGACCTGGCCGACGTCCAGCAGGAAGTCCCCCGCGTCGGAGAAGAAGTCGCCCACGCCGTCCCAGAAGCCCGGCTCCTCGGGAGCCTTGTCGCGCGCGGTGGCGACGGTCTTCGCCGCCGTGTCACCGGCGGACTTGAGCTGGCCGCGGGCGTTGTTCAGCGTGGCCTTCGCGCCGTTGCGGGTGCTCTCGCCGGGGTCGGTGAACGGCAGCTCGTGGCCGGCGTTCTTCTCCGCGTCCTGGTGGTCGCCCTTGGCCTTGCTGCTGGCGCTCTGGCCGGCGTCCCACTGCCGGATCGCCTCGGCCGCCTGCCCCTGTGCCCAGGTCAGGGTCGACTGGTAGGCGGTGAGCGCGGTGGCGGCGTTGTGGAAGCAGTCACCGGCCTCCAGCCACTTGCCCGGCTCGCCCTCGAAGGCCTCCCGGAAGGCGTCGCCGGCCTTGCCCGACCACCCCTCGACGGTGTCGATCTTCTTCAGGCCCTCGCCGGTCGAGTGCAGGGTGTCCCCGTAGCTCTTCAGCCAGGCACAGGTGGAGGAGATCGATTCCGGATCGCCCGGCACGAGCTCCTTCGGGTCGGACGTGCTGCCCAGTTCCTTCGCCATTACTTCGCCCCCGGGTCCTCGCCGCTGTCACGGCTGAGGGTTCCGTTCAAGTGGCCGACGACGTGTCCGTCGACCTCGCGGTAGGCCTTCACGGCGGCGTTCAGCCGCGCCGTGACGGACTGTGCGTCCTTGGCCAGGTTCTCCACGCCGAGCTCCCAGCGGGTGCAGAACTTCTCGACGACGTCGGCCAGGTGGCCGTGCCCGAAGTCCTCCTTCTTCGGGTCGAGGTCGCTGACCTTCTTGAACTGCAGCTTCGCCAGGGTGTTCGTGATCCCTGAGGCCGCGTCGTCCAAGGCACCCAGATCGACCTTGAATCCGTCTGCCATGAGTCCCTCCCCGTGTGTGCCGACCGGGCGCCGTGCGGACGCCCGGGATAGGTGACGCGGGCCCGGATGGTCCGGTTCCGGCCCGGTGTAGTGATCATTGTCCGATTCGGTGAAGACCGTCGGGCACCCGGCCCCCGCCGGCCCGGCGCGGCCCGCCTCAGGCCCCCAGGAAGCGCTGGAGCTCGGCGAGGACGAAGTTGGCCCCCGTGTACCCGATGCCCTGGAACCAGAGCTGGTCGTCCACCTCGAAGGCCCGGTGGGCGCGGACGGCGCCGAGCCCCTGCCAGCCGGGGGAGGCCAGCACGGCCCGGGTGCCGGCCCGTTCCGGGTCGCCGTAGGTGGCGTACAGCAGCAGGTCGCCGTCGGCCCTGGCGACCTGGTCCGCCGGGATCTCGACGTCGAACTGGTCGACGTTCTGCGCGTCCGGCCGGCCGAGCTGGACGTCGGCCAGCACCGTGCCGAGGAAGTTCTGCTTGGCGTACAGCCGGATGCCGCCGCCCTCGACGAACCTGACCAGGCTGATCCGGCGTCCGGACGCCTTGGCGTTGGAGAGCGCCTGGATCACCTGGGAGACGTGCCGCTGGTAGGAGCCGACGAAGGCCGCCGCCGCGTCCTGGCGGCTCAGCGCCTGCGCGTGCAGCTGGACGTTCGCCTTCCACGGGTAGCCGGTGGTCTGGGTCAGTACGGTGGGGGCGATCTCGCGCAGCTGGTCGTAGCGGCCGCCGTCGCGGGTCTGGTTGGAGAGGATCAGGTCGGGCCGCAGGGCGCGGATCGCGGCGAGGTCCGGGGCGCCGATGTCGCCGACCCGGGTGATCCCGGCGAGCCGGGAGGTGGGCCAGTAGTCGGGGAACCCGGAGTCCAGGGGCGCCAGGGCCGCGCCGACGGGGGTGATGCCGAGGGTCAGCGCGGAGTCCAGCTCGGCGGTGTCCAGGGTGACGACGCGCATCGGGGCGCCCGGCACGGTCACCGGGCCCGTCGCGGCGGTGACGGTGACCTCGGGCACCGGAGTCGGGCTCGGTGTGACGGTCGCGGCGGCGCTGTCGGCGGGCAGGGCGGTCTGCCGGGTGCTGCACCCGGCGAGGGCGGCGGCGCCGAGCCCCGCGAGCAGGGTGCGGCGGGTGATCGGGGGCATCGGCGGTCCTCGGCGGTCCTCGGGCGGGGCGGACAGGGAACGGGCGTGCCCGCGGTGGCCGCGGGCGCGTCGATTATGTCCGAAATGCCCGCTAGGCGTCCGCCTTCACCGCCCACGGCGCGCCCGGGACGACCAGCGGGGTGCCGGTCACCGGGTCCGGTACGACCACCGAGTCCAGGCCGAACACCTCGCGCACCAGCTCCGCCGTCACCACCTCGGCGGGCGGGCCCTGGGCGACGATCCGCCCGGCGCGCATCGCCACCAGGTGGTCGGCGTAGCGGGCGGCCTGGTTGAGGTCGTGCAGCACGGCGACGACCGTCCGCCCGCGCTCGACGTTGAGTCGCCGCACGAGGTCCAGCACCTCGACCTGGTGCGCGATGTCCAGGAACGTCGTCGGCTCGTCCAGCAGCAGGATGTCGGTGCCCTGGGCCAGCGCCATGGCGATCCAGGCCCGCTGGCGCTGGCCGCCGGACAGCTCGTCCATGCTGCGCTCGGCCAGCTCCGCGGTGGAGGTGCGCTGCAGCGCCTCGGCCACCGCCTGCTCGTCCTCGGCCGACCACTGCTGCCACCAGCTCTGGTGCGGCTGGCGTCCGCGCGAGACCAGATCGGCCACCGAGATGCCCTCGGGCGCGGTCGGGGACTGCGGGAGCAGCCCGATCTGCCGGGCGATCCTCTTGGTGGGGACGCGCGCCAGTTCGGCGCCGTCCAGCAGCACCGCGCCGCGCGCGGGCTTCAGCAGCCGGCCGAGCGCGCGCAGCAGCGTCGACTTGCCGCAGGCGTTCGGCCCGACGATCACCGTCACCCGGCCGTCCGGGACGGTCAGGTCCAGCCCCTCCACGACCGTGCGCGCCTCGTAGGCGAGGGTCAGGCCCC
Source organism: Kitasatospora sp. NPDC058218 (assembly GCF_042882445.1). Taxonomy (NCBI): domain Bacteria; kingdom Bacillati; phylum Actinomycetota; class Actinomycetes; order Kitasatosporales; family Streptomycetaceae; genus Kitasatospora; species Kitasatospora sp. NPDC058218. The sequence goes on from NZ_JBHVWC010000013.1 coordinate 39,969, forward strand.
GGGCTTCGAGACGGTGGGCCGGCATCGGACGGGCGGACATCAGGAACCTCCACGGCGGGATCGGACGAGCAGCCACATCAGGTACGGCGCGCCGACCAGGCCGGTCACCACGCCGACCGGCAGCTCGGTGGGCGAGAGCAGCCGGCGGGCCAGCAGGTCGGCCAGGACGACCACCAGCGCGCCGGTCAGCGCCGAGCAGAACAGCGGGATCTGCGCCGAGCGGGCCAGCCGCAGGGCGATCTGCGGGGCCATCAGCGCGACGAAGTCCACCGGGCCGGCCGCGCCCGCCGCGCAGGACGCCAGCACGATGCCGAGCAGGCCCATGCCGAGCCGGATCCGGTCCAGCCGCAGGCCCAGCCCGACGGCGGTGGCGTCGTCGAAGGAGATCGAGCGCTGCGCCCGCGCCGCCCAGAGCGCCACCGGCACGGCGGCCAGCAGCACCCAGGCGAGCCGGCCGGCCTGGTCGTAGCCGGCGCCGTTGAGGCTGCCGGTCATCCAGACCTTCGCCGCCTGCGCCTGGAAGCCGTCGCCCTTGGTGAGGAAGACCGAGGTGAGCGAGGAGAGCGCGACGCTGATGCCGATGCCGATCAGCACGAAGCGCTGGGCGTGCAGCCCGCGCCGCCAGGCCAGCGCGTACACCAGCAGACCGGCCACCAGGCCGCCGGCCACCGCGGCGTACGGCACCTGGCCGGCCGAGCCGACCACCCCGTACGCCATCAGGCCGACCACCGTGGCGGTGGCGCCCCAGGAGACGGCGACCACGTCGGGGCTGGCCAGCGGATTGCGGGCGACGGTCTGGATCAGCGCACCGGCCAGGCCGAGGGCCGTGCCGACCAGCAGCCCGACCACCACCCGGGGCAGCCGGAACTCGCCGACCACCAGCTCGTGCGGGCTCGGCTGCCCCAGCACCACCTTCACCACCTCGGCGGGGGAGACGGTGGACTCGCCCAGGCAGAGCGAGGCGACCACGGTGGCGGCCAGCGCCAGCAGCAGGCCCAGCACCGCGGCGGCCGAGCGGCGGTGCAGCAGGAAGGAGGCGCGCCCGGCGCGCAGCACGGTGTAGCCCCGCAGGGAGACGGCGGACGCGCTCACGCGGCCACCACCTTGCGCCGCCGGACCAGGGCGACCAGCACCGGCACCCCGACCAGTGCGGTCATCACCCCGGCCGGCACCTCGGAGGGCGGGAAGAGCACCCGGCCGAGCGCGTCGGCGAGCAGCAGCAGCGCCGGGCCGAGGACGGCCGAGAAGGTGAGCACCCAGCGGTGGTCCGCCCCGGCCACCGCGCGGGCGGCGTGCGGGACGGCGAGGCCGACGAAGGCGATCGGGCCGGCCGCGGCGACCGCCGAGCCGGTCAGCACGGTCGCGCCGAGCGCGCCGACCGCCCGCACCAGGCCGGTCTTGGCGCCGAGCCCCTTCGCGGTGTCGTCGCCGAGCGCCAGCGCGTCCAGCCCGCGCGCCACCGAGAACACCAGCACCGTGCCGACCAGCAGGAACGGCAGCAGCTGCCAGGCCACGTCGGCGGTGCGCCCGGAGAGCGACCCGACGTGCCAGAACCGGAACTGGTCCATGGCGGCCGCGTCGGTGGTGAGCACCATCGTGTTGAGCGAGGCGATGAACGCGGACATCGCCGAGCCGGCCAGCGCCAGCTTGATCGGGGTCGCCCCGCCCCGGCCCCGGCCGGCCAGCCCGTACACCAGCACGGTGGCGATCACGGCCCCGGCGAAGCCGAACCAGACGTACCCGGTGAGCGTGGAGACGCCGAACGCCGAGATCGCCAGCACCACGCCGGCGGCCGCGCCCTGGCTGACGCCGAGGATGCCCGGGTCGGCGATCGGGTTGCGGGTGATGCCCTGCATCACGGCGCCGGCCAGACCGAGCGCCGCGCCCACCGCGAGGCCGACCACCGTCCGCGGCACCCGCAGCTCGCGGATCACCACGGCGTCGGTGGTGTCCCCGCCGTGCAGCAGGGCGTGCACGGTCTCGCCGAACGGGATGGTGCGGCTGCCGACGGCGAGGCTCAGCAGGACGGCGGCGGCCAGCAGGGTCAGTGCGGCGGCGAGCCACAGTATTCGGCGGCGCAGCAGCAGCCGCTTGCCGGGCGCGGGCGCGGACCGGGGTGCGGCCGTCGGCGCGGTGGTGTCGGTCATGGCTCTCTCTCGCAGATAGCTCAGGCAAACCTAAGTTCCACGGAGAAGTCGGAGCAAATCCTTCCGGAACTCCCGGCGCGAAGCCGGAGCAGCAGGGCCGGAGCCCGGCGGCGCGGCGGCGGTGTTGGATAGCCTGACGGTATGCCTGCGACTCCGGATGTCCCGCTCACCGTCGGCTTCGACCTCGACATGACCCTGCTGGACACCCGGCCCGGTATCCGGGCCACCTACCTGGCACTCGCGGCCGAGACCGGCGCGTACATCGACGCGGACCTCGTGGTCACCCGGCTCGGCCCGCCACTTCTGGACGAGATGCGCAACTGGTTCCCGGCCGAGCGGGTGTCGGCGGCCGCCGACCGCTACCGCGAGCTGTACCGGGACCACGCCTTCGCCCCCACCGTCGCCCTGCCCGGCGCGCACGCCGCGGTCGACGCGGTGCGCGCCCATGGCGGCCGGGTCGCGGTGATCACCGGCAAGTACGAGCCGAACGCCCGGCTGCACCTGGAGCACGCCGGGCTGCACGCGGACGCGCTGGTGGGGGACCTCTGGGCGGAGACCAAGGGCGTCGCGCTGCGCGAGCACGGCGCGACGGTGTACGTCGGGGACCACCTCGGCGACATCGTGGGTGCCCGGCACGCGGACGCCGTCGCGGTGGCCGTGGCCACCGGACCCTACGGGGCCGAGGAGCTGCGGGCGGCGGGCGCGGACGTGGTGCTGGCCGACCTCACCGGCTTCCCGGCCTGGCTGGCCGGGCACCTGGCCGGGCGCCCGGTCGGCTGACCGCGCGCCCCGGCGCGGGCCCGGGGGCGCCGGCGCGGGGGTCAGGCGTCGGCGTGCACCCGGCGGCGCTGGGCGCGGGCGGAGAGCAGCAGGCCGGTCAGGGCGAGCAGGAAGCCCAGCGGCATCAGCATGCTCAGCCAGTACGCGGCCGTCGGCAGCGGCGTCAGGTGCAGGAACAGCGGGACGAAGGTGACCAAGGTGGCGAGCGCGCCGAGCCCGAAGACGATCGCTCCGGCCTTGACGTAGGCGTCGCCGCGGTCGGCGCTCTGGCTGCTCACTGGGGTGCTCCTCTGCGGTCGGTCTGCCGCCCCAGTCTGGCAGAGGCCGCCGGTCGCGGCGGCGGTGGAGCGCTTCGCGGGCGACCCGTCCGGTCACGTTGCGCAGTTTCCCGGAAGCTGGGAGTTTTGATCCCTGCTGGGCGGGGGTATGCAGGCTGTGCCGAGGGGTGCGACAGGTGCGCCCCGTCTCCTCAGACCGGGGGTGTGAGCCAGTGGAAAGCGCGAAGTCGCGCCCCGGCCATGCCGATACCGGGTCGCCGGTGGCCACCAGAGCCCGGTACGGATCTTCCGCGGACCGCGGATGAGGCAGTGACGGACCGTTAGTCTGCTCCCCACAGCGTGCTGACCATGAGCGCCCCCACGGGCGCGGAGCCGAGGTCGGCCCGCCCTCCCACCCAGTGATCCCCGGCCAGGGCCGGGATCCCTCACACCCACATCGAGGACTGTTCGAGATGCCCACCGGCCAGGTCAAGTGGTTCAACGAGACGAAGGGCTTCGGCTTCCTTTCGCGCGACGACGGCGGCGACGTCTTCGTCCACACCAAGGCGCTGCCCGCCGGTGTCACCGTGCTGAAGCCCGGCCAGCGGGTCGAGTTCGGCGTGGTCGCGGGCCACCGCGGCGACCAGGCGATGGCCGTGCAGCTGCTGGACGCGCTGCCGTCGGTCGCCGCCGCCACCCGCAAGAGCCCGGACGACATGGCGGCGCTCGTACAGGACTTGATCACCATGATGGACGCGGTGCTGCCCGGTCTCCAGCACGGCCGCTACCCGGCCAAGCCGACCGGTCAGAAGCTGGCCGGTGTGCTGCGCGCGGTGGCGGACCAGTTCGACGTGTAGGCCGGTGCGGCCGGGCCCGGTTCGTCCGCGCCCGGCCGGCCGTTCTCAGGCGTCCAGCGCACCCGCGTCGAGCGGGGGCACCAGCCCCTCGGCGGCGGCCCGGGTGAGCAGCGCCCGCACGGCGGCGTAGCCGTCCTCGCCGAGGTCGGCGGTGAACTCGTTGACGTACAGGCCGATGTGCTGGTCGGCGACGGCCGGGTCCATCTCCTGGGCGTGCGCCAGCACGTACTCCCGGCCGGCCGACGGGTCCGCCCAGGCCTGCCGGACGGAGGCGCGGATCGCCTCGGTGATCGCGCGCAGCCGCTCGGCGCCCAGCGAGCGCTTGGCGATGATCGCGCCGAGCGGGATCGGGAGGCCGGTCTCCCGCTCCCAGGCCTCACCCATGTCGGCCAGGCTGCGCAGCCCGTACTGCCGGTACGTGAACCGGGCCTCGTGGATCACCAGACCGGCGTCCACCCGGCCCTCCCGGACGGCGGGCATGATCTCGTGGAACGGCAGGACGACGATCTTCCCCAGGCCGCCGGGCACCGCCTTGGCCGCCCAGAGCCGGAACAGCAGGTAGGCCGTGGACCGCTCGGAGGGGACGGCCACAGTCCGGCCGCTCAGGTCGTCGCCGGTCTCGGGGCGGGTGAGCACCAGCGGGCCGCAGCCGCGGCCGAGCGCGCCGCCGCAGGGCAGCAGCGTGTACTCGTCCAGCACCCAGGGCAGGGCGGCGTAGCTGACCTTGAGGACGTCCAGCTCGCCGCGCTCGGCCAGCCCGTTGGTGATGTCGATGTCCGCGAAGGTGACCTCGGGCGCCTCCGCACCGGGCACCAGACCGTGCGTCCAGGCGTGGAAGACGAAGGTGTCGTTCGGGCAGGGCGAGTGGGCGATGCTCAGCCGTTCAGCCACGGCGGGCCTCCTTGGACGTCGTCAGAAGCTCCGGGTAGGGGAGCGCGGCGAAGGCCCGCTCCAGCGCGGCCAGGGCCTCGCCGATCCGCCAGGCGGCCCGGTCGCGGGGGCCCACCGGGTTGGACACGGTGCGCAGCTCGAAGGCCGGCACCCCGTGCCGGGCGGCGGCCTCGGCCACCCCGAAGCCCTCCATCGCCTCGGCCACCGCGCGGGGGTGGCGGGCGATCAGGGCGGCGGCGCGCTCGGCGCTGCCGGTCACCGTCGAGACGGTGAGCACGGTGCCGGTGACGACGGTGGGAGGGGCGGCGGCGTCGTCGGTGGCAGCGGCGCCCAGTGCCTCGGCGGCGAGCGCCACGGCGGCCGGGGCGGGGGTGTGCAGGACCGTCCCGAAGCCCAGCTCGGTGACGTCGGCGAAGCCCTCCGGGGTCTCCGCGCCCAGATCGGCGGCCACGATCGCCTCGGCGACCACGGTCGCGCCGACCGGCGCCCGCGGGGCGAACCCGCCGCCGATGCCGGCCGAGACCACCAGGTCGTAGCGGCCGACGGCGAGCACGGCGGACGCGGCCGAGGCGGCGGCGGCCGGGCCGACCCCGCCGGCCAGCACGTCCACGGTGACCCCCGAGGGGTGCTCGGCGCGGTGCAGCTCACCGCCGGGCACCGGCACCGGGCCGGGCCCGGCGACGTCCTCGGCCCGGCCCAGGCCCCGCAGCACGGCCGAGGCCTCGGCCGGCACCGCGACGACGACGAGCAGCCGACCCCACCCGGGGGCCGGCTGCTCGTCGTCGTGACGTGCGGGAAGGCGCGCGGTCATCGGACGGCCGGTCAGGCGTCCTGGGTGTTCAGCTGGAAGTACCAGACGCCGTAGATCGCGTCCGGCTGCTTCGGGTCCGACTCGACCACGGTGACCAGGGTCTTGCCGGTGGCGTTGAGGGCCTTGGAGGCCGACACCGAGCCGGAGTAGGTCGAGCCCTTGGCGGCGGAGGCGAGGATGAAGCGGCCGCCCTGGGCCTGCTGGCCGCCGTTGGTGTTGGCCCACCAGCCGCGGTCGGCCACGTCCGGGGTCACACCGAGACCGAGCTGGTCACTGGCGACCACGTCGGAGCTGGGGAGCTTGCCCGCGTCCAGGGCCTGGCTCGCCTTGTCCTGGCACTCCTCCTGCTGCTGCTCGGTGAGCGGCTTGCCGTCGTTGAAGCAGAACGGCCCGACCTCCATGGAGGAACGGCCGACCGTGAGGGTCACACGGTGGCTGGAGGGTTCTTCCTGGCCCGTCGCGTAGGCGATGGACCCGCCGACCGTGCCGGCGCCGATCACGACGACGGCGCCGACGGCGGCGATGACACGGGTGCTGAGGCTCATGCGTCAGAGGCTACCGGGCTTTGCCGATCACGCTACGCGGGGGTCGGCAACCGCGTGTTGCGGCCGGCGGACCTACGCCACGCGCGGTGCGGCCGCGCGCCGCCGCACCCCCACCTTGAACAGCGAGCGGACCGTCCAGAGCAGCACCAGGCCGACCACCGCGGCCGCCACCGAGAGGCCCAGTGCGCCGTCCAGCGGCAGCAGGATGCCGACCGCGCCGCCGGCCACCCAGGACAGCTGGAGCAAGGTCTCCGAGCGGGCGAAGGCCGACGTCCGCACCGACTCCGGGACGTCCCGCTGGATCAGCGCGTCCAGCGCCAGCTTGCCCAGCGAGGCCGCCACCCCGGACGCCGCGGCGACCACCACCACCGTCACCACGCCGTACCAGAGCGCTGCGGCGGCCGTCGCGCAGGTGGCCAGCAGCAGCATCGCGGTGACCGTCGCCTCCGAGCCGCGGGTCCGCAGCCAGGAGCCGAGCACCGACCCGAGCGCGTTGCCGGTACCGGCGGCCAGCGCCACCAGGCCGAGGGCCAGGGTCGGCTGCAGCCCGCCGATCGGGTCGTCGCGCAGCAGGAACGCCAGGAACATCACCAGGAAGCCGACCAGCCAGCGCAGCGCCGACATCGCCCGCAGGGCCAGGATCACCGACGGGCCGACGGTGCGCAGGGACGCCTTCGGGACCGTCGCGCCCGTCGCCGCCCCGGCGGCCTCGCCGTGCACCTCGGCATGCAGGACGGCCCGCTGCTCGCCCTTGGCGGAGTCCACCTTGTGCGGCAGGTGGAAGGCCATCAGGGTGCCGACCACGAAGACCAGGAAGGCGCCGCGCAGCGGCCAGCCCGGCCCGATCAGGTGCAGCAGCCCGCCGACCCCCGCCGCCACCATGGTGGCCAGCAGACCGGCCAGGGTGACCCGGGAGTTCGCCTTCACGAGTGACAGCCGGCTCGGCAGCAGCCGGGGCACCACCACGCTGCGCACCACCCCGTACGCCTTGGACGCCACCAGGACGCCCAGTGCCTCCGGATAGAGCGCCAGGCCGCCGCCGGCCACCGTGCCGGCCATCGTCCACGCCAGCACCGCGCGGGCCAGCATCGACATCGCCATCGCGGCCCGACGGCCGTGCGGCAGGCGGTCCAGCAGCGGGCCGATCACCGGGGCCAGCAGGGCGAACGGCGCCATGGTGATCAGCAGGTAGAGGGCGACCCGGCCGCGCGCCTCGCCGGTGGGGACGGAGAAGAAGATGGTGGACGCCAGCGCGACGGTGATCAGCATGTCGCCGAAGGAGTTCAGTGCGTGCAGCTCGATCAGCTTGGCCAGACCGGACTCCCCGGCGCCCTCGGCGGAGGTGGCCCGGCGGATCCGCCGGCCGGTGCCGTGCACGACCTTGCCCGTCCGGGAGCCGGCGGCGGAGGCGGTGCGGACCAGGAAGTTACGGCGCGGCTCCGCGGTCCCGTCGAGCTCCGCGGTCCCGTCGAGCGCCGCCCCGTCGGGTTCCGCGGTCTTGTCGAACTCCTCGTCGACCGGCCGGTCCGGGTGTTTCACGAGATCCACCGGCGGCCCCTCGCCGTCCGGTCCGGGCGCCGTCGAGACGCCCACCGGCTGCGGTTCGCCCGCAGCGAGGGCCGGAGCCTGCTGTCGCGGCACGGCGTTCGCCTCGTCGGGGCTGCCGGCCTGCGAGGCGCGCAGTGCGTGCTGCGACGGTTTTTCGTCCGCCACAAGCCCATCCTGCCCCAGAATCGGTTCTGCGACGCGGGATTCCGGTCCGCTCGGCGCGGCCCTTCCGGGGTCGGCGGCCGCCCCGGACTGTGCCGGGTGGCCGACCGGCGGGTAGCCTGCCCAGGGTCCGCCCGAACGCGCACCGGACTCCGGGGGACCGGACGAGCGGCGCGGCCGGTATCCGTGGCGGCCCGTGGTCGCGCAGAATGGTCGAGGGACACCGAGCCGCGACGGAACAGGGCAACACGCCGTGGGCAACAGAAGAACTGGGAGAGAATCGACGCCGTGAGTGCTGCGATGCGAAGCCGTACCCCCGATCGGCTCTGTGCCGAGGCCGTCGAACTCGCCCGGCAGGCAGCGGACGAGGCCGTCGGAGCAGAGACCGTAGGGGCCCACCTCGGCGTCCAGGCGGATGCCGACCGCGTCGTCACCCACACCTTCGAGTGCCTGGACGCGGCATACCGGGGCTGGCACTGGGCCGTCACCGTGGCCCGCGCCCCGCGCGCCAAGAACGTCACCCTGGACGAGGTCGTGCTGCTGCCGGGCGCCGACGCCGTCCTCGCGCCGCAGTGGGTGCCGTGGAGCGAGCGACTGCGTCCCGGCGACATGGGCCCCGGGGACCTGCTCCCCACCGACGCCGACGACCTGCGCCTGGAGCCCGGCTGGACCGGCGAGGACGAGCCGGCGCCGAACTCCGCGGTCGCGCTGGCCGCCGACGAGGACGTGATCGTCTCCGACCCGAACGTCCAGCCCGCGCCGGCCCGCGCCCAGATCGGCGCCCTCGCCGAGGAGCTCGGCCTGGGCCGCAGCCGGGTGCTCTCCCGGCTCGGTCTGCACCTGGCCGCCGACCGCTGGGAGAAGGCGCACGGCCCGCAGACCCCGATGGCACAGGCCGCGCCGGCCTCCTGCGCGAGCTGCGGCTTCCTCGTCCCGATCGGCGGCTCGCTCGGTCAGGCCTTCGGCGTCTGCGGAAACGAGTTCGGCCCGGCCGACGGCCAGATCGTCTCCTTCGCGTACGGCTGCGGCGGCCACTCCGAGGCGGCCGTCATCCCGGCCCCGCCGGCGCCGTCCGAGCTGATCCTGGACGAGCTGGTGGTCGAGCCGCTCCAGCTGCACCCCGACCGCACCTCCGGCTCGGTGGAGCCGGACGGCCCGGCCGAGGAGCTCGGCCACTCCTGAGTCCGGTGGCGCCGACCCCGCCCCGGCGGGGTCGGCGGCGGGCCGTCGTCCCGCACCGCCGAACACCGGCCACGGTCCGGGCCCGCCCCACCCCGGTCCGCCGGGGGTGCCCGTACGGGGGAGAATGCCCCCCGTACGAAGTACAGGGCGGCGGAGGGTGGCAGTTCCAGTGGAACCTCGGATCATCGGCAGCGGTACGGACGAGCACCACGCGGACCCCTTCGGCAGCGCCACACTGCGCCGCCGGGTGCTGGACGCCTGGGCCGCCTCCCCGGCCCGGTTCCGGGAGGACGCCAACGCCGAGGAGGAACTCGCCCTCGGCGGCTACCGCGACCGGCTGGTCGTCGAGTTGGCGCAGAACGCCGCCGACGCGGCGGCCCGCGCGGGCGGCGCCCCGGGCCGGCTGCGGCTCACCCTGGCGGACGGTGTGCTGGCCGCCGCCAACACCGGCGCCCCGCTGGACGCCGCCGCCGTCGAGTCGCTCTCCACCCTGCGCGCCTCCTCCAAGCGCGCCGACGAGCAGCCCACCGTCGGCCGGTTCGGCGTCGGCTTCGCGGCCGTCCTGGCCGTCACCGACGAGCCCGCCGTGCTCGGCGCCGCCGGCGGCGTGCGCTGGTCGCTCGGCGAGGCCCGCTCGCTGGCCGAGGCGCAGCCCGCGCTCACCGAGGAGCTGCGCCGCCGCGACGGCCACGTACCGCTGCTGCGCCTGCCGTTCTCCGCCGAGGGCCCGGCTCCCGACGGCTACGACACGGTCGTCGTGCTGCCACTGCGCGACGCCGCCGCCGAGGACCTCACCCGCCGGCTGCTGGCCGGGATCGACGACGCCCTGCTGCTCACCCTGCCCGGCCTCGCCGAGATCGTGGTGGAGACCGAGGAGGGCACCCGCACCCTCACCCGCGGCGCGACCGAGCCGCGCCCCGACGGCGCCACCGAGCCGGGCCCCGAAGGGGTCTTCGAGGTGACCGTCACCGACGACGCCGGCGGGCGGCTGCGGCGGACCGTCTGGCAGACCGCCGGCGCCTCCGGCACCCTGGACGCCGCGCTGCTCGCCGACCGCCCCACCGAGGAGCGCGCCCGCCCGTACTGGACGGTGACCTGGGCCGTCCCGGTCGCCGTCGACGGCAGCCCGCAGCCGACCGGGATCGCCCCCGTGCTGCACGCGCCCACGCCCAGCGACGAGCCGCTCGGCCTGCCCGCGCTGCTGATCGCCTCCTACCCGCTGGACTCCACCCGCCGGCACGTCGCCCCCGGCCCGCTCGCCGACTTCCTCACCGAGCGCGCCGCCGACAGCTACGCCGACCTGCTGCGCGCCCGCGGCGGCGACCTCGGCTCGCTCGGGCTCGTCCCCGGCCCGCTCGGCCAGGGCGCGCTGGACAACGCACTGCGGGCGGGGATCCTCTCCCGGCTGCCCGGCACGCCGTTCCTGCCGCACCCGGCGCCGGTCGAGGAGGGCACGCCCGCGCTGCGGCCCCGGGACGCCACGGTGCTGGAGGGCGCGGACGGCTCGGTCGTCGAGGCGCTCGCCCCGATCTTCCCCGGGCTGCTGCCGGCCGGCCTGGAGCGCCGCACCGAGCTGCGGGTGCTGAACGTGCGCCGGGTGCCGCTGGCCGAGGTGGTCGACCAGCTCGGCGGCCTGGACCGTGAGCCCGCCTGGTGGCGCAACCTCTACGCGGCGCTCGGCGCGGCCGACCCGGAGGCGCTCGGCGCGCTGCCCGTGCCGCTCGCCGACGGGCGGACGATCACCGGTCCGCGGCGCGTCCTGCTGCCCTCGGAGGACGCCGACTGGGCGGCCTTCCCCGGCTACCCCGAGGCGTTGGCCGGCGCGCTGGCCCTGCTCGATCTGCGGCTGGCCCACCCGGAGGCGGCGCACCCCCTGCTGGCCAAGCTCGGCGCCGGCACCGCCACCCCGGCCGGCGTGCTGGACACCCCCGAGGTGCGGGCCGCCGTCGCCCGCTCCTACGAGCTGGCCGAGGACGACCTGGACGCCGCCACCGACGTCGCCGACTCGGTGCTCGCCCTGGTCAAGGCGGCCGCTCCGGCGGTCGGCGAGCACCCGTGGCTGGCCCGGCTGGCGCTGCTGGACGACGAGGGCGAGCCGGCCCGCGCGGGTGAGCTGATCCTGCCGGACAGCCCGTTCGCCGCGCTCGCCCGGGAGGAGGACGCCGGCTGGGTCGACGACGACCTGCTGGACCGCTGGGGCCCCGAAGTCCTGTCCGCGGTCGGCGTGTTGGCGGACTTCGTGCTGGTCCGCGCCGAGGACGTGGTGCTCGACCCGGACGACCTGGAGCGGCTCGACCCGACCGCCCCCGCCGACCGCGCGGCCGGCGGCCACCCCACCGGGCTGCTGGACGAGGCGCCCGACGGCCTCGCCGAGTGGGCCGAGGACGCCCTGGAGGCGCTGCACGCCGACGACGCCGACTCGGTGGGCGTCCCGCCGGTCGCCGCCGAACTGCTGGCCGTGCGCGACCTCGACCTGGTGGACGACGACGCGTGGCCGCAGGCGCTCGCCGCGCTCGCCCGCCCGCCGTACCGGGACGCCGTGGTCAACCCCGTCCGCACCCTGCTGCCCGACGGCTCGTACACGGACCTGCCGCCGTACACCGCCTGGTGGCTGCGCGACCACCCGGTGCTGGACGGCCGCGAGCCGGCCGGGCTGCGCGCGGCCGGCGCCGACCCGCTGCTGCGCGGCCTCTACGACGAGGCCCGGACGACGCTGGACGAGCAGTTCCTGCACGCGCTCGGGGTGCGCACCACGCTGGCCGCACTGCTGGCCGAGCCGCACGGCCCGGACGAGCTGCTGGACCGGCTCACCGATCCCGCCTCCAAGCTGGGCCACCGCCAACTGCACGGCATCCACAGTGCGTTGGCCCGGGTCGAGGCGGACCGGATCGACCCGCTGGACGCCGTCCGGGCGCTGCCGCCGCTGGATCCGGAGACCGGCCGCCGCCCCGCGCACACGGTGATCGTGGACGCCACCGAGGCGGTCGTCGCCGACGCCCCGGACCTCGTCCAGCTGCTCCACGCGTACCCGCTGCTGCCGGTCGCCCCGGCGCTGGCCGCCGACCTCGCCGAGCGGCTGCACGTCTCGCTGGCCAGCGAGGTGGCCGGCGGCCGGGTGCTCTCCGAGGGGCAGCTGCACCGGGTGCCCGCCGTGGTCCGCGAGCTGCTGCCCGGCTGCCCGGTCGCGTACGAGGAGCACGAGGAGCTGCTGGTGGTCGGCCCGGACGGCGAGGAGGCCGCCGTGGACTGGCGGTGGGACACCTCGGCCGGTACCCCCGAGGCGCCCTACGACCCGGACGCGGCCGAAGCCGCCGACGAGGACGACGAGTTCGAACTGCCGCCGGTGCCGGGGCTGCTGCACGCCGCGACCCCGGAGGGGCTGGCGGCCGGTCTGGCCTGGTCGGTCGGGCAGTGGCACCGCCGGTTCGAGGTGCTGGCCGCGCTCACCGAGCCGGACCGCGCCTACGAGCTCTCGGCCGCCCGGGACTTCGAGGGCTGACCGGGCTGGCGGGCCGGCGGCCGGTCGGACCCGGCCGGGCGCGGGGTGCCCGGTCGGTGCCCGGCCGGGGCGGTCCTCGCGCCGGCCCGGGCGGCCGCGCCCAGCCGCCGGTAGAGGCCGACCGTGACGGCGAGCCAGACCGCCCCGACCGCCACCGGCGCGGCCCTGCGCAGCCACGGGCCCGGCTCGATCAGCTCATGGGCGCCGACCAGCGCGAGGCCGGTGACCCCGGCTGCGAGCAACCCTCCGAGGAAGGCGCTGAACGCCTCCAAGTCCCCACCCCTGCGCGCCATTCGTGACCCCCTTCGGGGTCAATCATCGGCCTTGCGCCGCATGATCCGCCAGGTGACCTCCAGCAGCAGCCCGGCCACCAGGGCGATGCCGACGCCGATCCACGGGTCCCGGGTGCCGGAGAGCGAGAGCTGGAAGAAGTCCGACAGCCAGGGCACCGTCAGCACCAGCGTGAACGCCCCGCCCATCGCCGCGATCAGCAGCAGCCGCCACCAGTTGTACGGCCGGGCCACGATCGCCAGCACCCACATCGCCACCAGGAACAGCGTCAGCGTCGCCACGCTGGTGTCGGACTCCAGGTCCGTGGCGTGGTCGGCCCGGGCCAGCGCGTACGCGGTGAAGGTGGCCGTGCCGGCGATGATCCCGCCGGGGACGGCCAGCCGCAGTACCCGGCGGACGAACCCCGTCCGGGCCCGCTCGTTGTTGGGCGCCAGCGCCAGGAAGAACGCCGGGATGCCGATGGTGAGGGTGGAGAGCACCGTCGAGTGCCGGGGCAGGAACGGGTAGGGCGAGTGCGTGAAGATCACCAGCAGCGCGAGCAGCACCGAGTAGACCGTCTTCACCAGGAAGAGCCCGGCCACCCGCTCGATGTTGCCGATCACCCGCCGGCCCTCGGCCACCACCGAGGGGAGGGTGGCGAAGGAGTCGTTCAGTAGCACGATCTGTGCGACGGCCCTGGTCGCGTCGCTGCCGGTGCCCATCGCCACGCCGATGTCGGCGTCCTTGAGTGCCAGCACGTCGTTGACGCCGTCGCCGGTCATCGCCACGGTGCGCCCGCGCGACTGCAGCGCCCCGACCAGCTCGCGCTTCTGCTGCGGGGTGACCCGGCCGAAGACGGTGGTCCGCTCGGCGGTGTCGGCGAACTCCTGCGGATCGGCGGGCAGGTGGCGGGCGTCCACCGGGTGGTCGGCACCGGGCAGGCCGAGGTGCGAGGCGACCGCGCCGACCGAGACGGCGGCGTCGCCGGAGATCACCTTGGCCTGGACGCGCTGCCCCTCGAAGTAGCGCAGGGTCTCGGCGGCGTCCCCGCGCAGCCGCTGCTGGAGCACCACCAGGGCGAGCGGCTGGAGGTCGGCGGCCGGATCGGGCGCGTCCAGCGGGACGGGGGTGCGCCCGAGCAGCAGCACCCGCAGACCCTTGGCGCCCAGCTCGTCCACCTCGGCGAGGGCCGGGTGGCCGGAGGGCAGCAGCACGTCCGGGGCGCCCAGCAGCCAGCTGGCCTCGCCGCCCTGCGGTTCGAGCAGCTGCACGCCGCTCCACTTGCGGGCGGAGGAGAACGGCATCGCCTCGATCACCCGCCAGCCGCCGGCGGGGCTCCCGGCGCCGGTGCCTGCTTCGTCCCTCCCGTACGCGTCGATGACGGCCTGCATGGAGGGGTTGGGGCGGGCGTCGGCGCCGGCCATCACCCCGAGCGCCTGCTTGACGACGTCCGGGTCGGCGAGGACGTGCCGGGCCAGGGGCGCGTCGGGCCGCAGGTGACCGTCGGCCTCCGGCACCTGCGGCAGGGTGCGCAGCTCGACGACGTCCATGCCGCCCTCGGTGAGGGTGCCGGTCTTGTCCAGGCAGACGGTGTCCACCCGGGCCAGCCCCTCGATCGCCGGCAGCTCCTGCACCAGGCACTGTTTGCGGCCCAGCCGGACGACACCGATCGCGAAGGCCACCGAGGTCAGCAGCACCAGCCCTTCCGGGACCATCGGCACGATGCCGGCGATCATCCGGCGGACGGCCTCCTTCCAGTCCCGGCCCTCCACGGCGAGCTGGCTGATGATCAACCCGATCGCGGTGGGGACGAGCAGCCAGGTGATGAACCGCAGGATGCTGTCGATGCCGGTGCGCAGCTCCGACTTCACCAGGGTGAACTTGCTGGCCTCCTCGGCCAGCTGCGCCGCGTACGCCTCGCGGCCGACCTTGGTGGCGGTGAACGCGCCCGCGCCGGCCACCACGAAGCTGCCGGACATCACCTGGTCGCCGGGCTGCTTGAGGACGGGGTCGGGCTCGCCGGTGAGCAGCGATTCGTCGATCTCCAGGCCGTCCGCCTCGGTGACCTCGCCGTCGACGATCACCTTGTCCCCGATGCCCAGCAGCACGGTGTCGTCCAGCACGATCTCGCCGGTGGCGATCTGCTGGACGGTGCCGTCCCGGCGGACCTCCGGTTTCGCCTCGCCGATCAGCGCGAGGCTGTCCAGGGTCTTCTTGGCGCGCATCTCCTGGATGATGCCGATCGCCGTGTTGGCGACGATGACCAGGCCGAACAGTCCGTCCTGGATGGGGCCGACGACCAGGATGATCCCGAACATCACGCCGATGATCGCGTTGAACCGGGTGAAGACGTTGGCCCGGACGATCTCCCGGGTGGAGCGGCTGGACCGCACCGGGACGTCGTTGACGTCGCCGCGGGAGACCCGCTCGGCCACCTCGGCGGCGGTCAGCCCGCCGCGCCTGCCGGGCAGCAGACCGAGCGGGTGGGCGCCGTCGTGCCGGTCGCCGGGCGTCTCTTCGCCGGGCTGCGCAGGGTGCGTCATGGCACCGACTCTACGGGCGCCTTATGTCCGATGCGTGCTACTAAAGGACTATTCAGTCCGACTGGGTGGCCGGGTCCGCGCCGTCACCGGCGGCGGCCTCCGACGCGGCCTCGGCGGCACGGTCGCGGGCGATGGCGTCCCGCCGGGCGCGGCAGTACCAGAGGCCGATCAGGCCGAGGCCCGCCCCGGACAGGCAGATCCACGGCCAGGTGCCGTGCCCGTGGTCGGAGAGGGTGCCCTGGAAGGGGAGCAGCACCAGGAAGGCGACGAACCACAGCACCGTGCCACCGCCGACGATGGCGACGTCGTTGGCCTCCAGCGGCGGGGGCGAGGGGTGCAGCGGGCTCTTCGGCATGACGCCTAGCGTACGGTGCGGGGTGCCGTTGTCCGCCACCGCGCGGGCCGGATCCGGGCGCCGTCGGCGGGCGGCCGCCGGTGGCGGCGGGGCGGTGCGGGACGGGCTCCGGCCGGCCGCGCGTTCTACGCGCGTTCTACGCGCGAAGATAGCGCGTGTGCGATCGGGGAACTCATACTTGTGATTCCGGTTGGCCGCGCCATGCCCAGGACGCCTGTGTTCGTGCCCGTCCCACCGGGCCCGCCCGGCCACCGTCGCTCCGGGCGTTCACCCTCTCCTCAGCCCCCACCAGAGGACGCACGCATGCCTGTGGCCCAGCCGACCACCGAGTCGCCCGAGCCCGCCTCCAGCGCACCGAAGCCCCCCGCCGGCGCACTGGACCGCTACTTCCGGATCTCCGAGCGCGGCTCCACCCTGTCGCGCGAGATCCGCGGTGGCACGGCCACCTTCTTCACCATGGCCTACATCCTGGTGCTCAACCCGATCATCCTGGCCAGCGCCACGGACATGACCGGCGCCCACCTGGACAGCGCCCAGCTGGTCACCGCGACCGCCCTCACCGCCGGCCTCACCACCCTGCTGATGGGCGTGATCGGCAACGTCCCGATCGGCCTCGCCGCCGGCCTCGGCGTCAACACCATCGTCGCGCTGCAGCTCGCACCCAAGATGACCTGGCCGGACGCCATGGGCATGGTGGTGCTGGCCGGCTTCGCGATCATGATCCTGGTCGCCACCGGCCTGCGCGAGCGCGTCATGAACGCCGTCCCGCTCGGCCTGCGCAAGGCGATCGCGATCGGCATCGGCCTCTTCATCGCCCTGGTCGGCCTGGTCGACTCCGGCTTCGTCAGCCGCATCCCGGACGCCGCCCACACCACCGTCCCGCTCCAGCTCGGCGGCAACGGGCACCTGCTCGGCTGGCCGGTGCTGGTCTTCGTGCTCGGCCTGCTGCTCACCCTGGTGCTGGTCGTCCGCAAGGTGCCCGGCGCGATCCTGGTCTCCATCGTCGTGATGACCGGCCTCGCCGTGGTGATCGACAAGATCGCCGACATCCCGGCGATGAACTGGGGCCTCACCGTCCCCAGCTGGCCCGGCAACCCGGTGGCCGCCCCCGACTTCGGCCTGGTCGGCAAGGTCAGCCTGTTCGGCGGCTTCGAGAAGGTCGGCGTCCTCACCGGCGTCCTCTTCGTCTTCACCGTCCTGATGTCCTGCTTCTTCGACGCGATGGGCACCATCCTCGGCGTCGCCGACGAGGCCCACCTGCTGGACGAGAAGGGCGACCTGCCCGGCATCAACAAGATCCTCATGGTGGACGGCATCGCCACCGCCGCCGGCGGCGCGACCTCCGCCTCCGCCAACACCTGCTTCGTGGAGTCCACGGCCGGCGTCGGCGAGGGCGCCCGCACCGGCTTCGCGTCGATCGTGACCGGCGCGTTCTTCGTGGTCGCCCTCTTCCTCACCCCGCTCGCCACCATGGTCCCCGCCCAGGCCGCCACCCCGGCCCTGGTCACCGTCGGCTTCCTGATCCTGGCCAACTCGATCAAGGACATCGACTGGGCCGACTACACGATCGCGATCCCGGCCTTCCTGACCATGGTGATGATGCCCTTCACCTACTCCATCACCAACGGCATCGGCTTCGGCTTCATCGCCTTCTGCGTCCTGCGCCTCGCCGCCGGCCGCGGCCGCGAGGTCCCGATAGCGATGTACGCGGTCTCGGCCGTCTTCGCCTTCTACTACCTGATGCCGGCCCTCGGTCTGCTCTGATCACTGCCCGGCACCGTCGAGCCCTCCCCGCCTCACGCGGGGAGGGCTCGATGCTTTCCCGGGCGCGGGAGGCTGCCGGCGGCTCCCGCGCCCGAAGGGTCGGCCGTTTCGGGAGACTCCGCCCCCGAATTCGGACGGGGCAATGCCGGGCTTCGCCTGCATGCCGAGTCCGGGCTGGGGCAGAATCGGCCACGCCGACGGTCGTCTCGCGGGTGACCGGCCGGGTCGGCGTCCGATCACGTGGGGGAGCAGTTGGTCGTCGGACCCATTCCGATTCCCGGGCATCTGAAGCTGCCGGCCGGGCGGCAGGGCGTTGCCAGGCGAATACGTCGGACCTGGCGCTCGCGGAAAGCCCTCACGGGCACCACGCAGTGGGTCATCGACTGGGGGATCCCGATGGCCACCGGCCTGGGCGTCCTCTACCTGTTCGCGGCGCGGGTCGGAGGCGCGAGCTCCGTCTACCGGACCTTCACCCTGATCGATCCGCCGAAGCACGTGCTCCTGTGGGTGGCGTCCCTGCTCGGCTGGCTCCTGGTGCCGGCCATCATCGGTGGTTTCGCCGGGCACATCATCGCCCAGCGCATCAGCAGCGTGAAGGCGATCTCGACCAACAGCATGTTCCGGCGCCGCCCGCTGAGCCGGCGGCTGAGGCCGCCGGGGCTGATCGACGACCTCGGGCCGTACTTCCACGGGACGTACGCGCGGCAGGAGTTCGTCGACTCCTGGGTCCGGGTGGTCCACCGCAACGACTGGACGATGGCCCAGGACCACTGGGAGGTCTACGTCCGGGACCTGATGTCGACCCAGCAGTACGCCCATCTCGACCGGCACGAGTGCCTGCGCCAGGCGCAGAACGCGGGCCGGATCGTCCTCAGGTTCACCGGCCGGACCGGGGACTGCATCGTGTGCGACAGGAGGCGGTGACCCGTGCGCTCCGAGGACGCGGTCGAGATCGTACGGGCCACCCTGGCCCTGGCCTTCCCGACCGCCAGTGCGGAAGGGCTGACCCGAGCGGCGGAGACGGTGATCCGGTGGGGGTCGGAGGAGGCCGCCCAGCAGCTCGACGAAGGGCTGACCACCCGCATGCTGCTCGACCTGCTGGGGGCGGCCGGGGTGTCGCCGGCCGACTTCCGACCCGCCGAACGCGACTGGCTGGCGCGGCGGTACGAAGAGGCCGCGCCGTACCGGACCTGGTCGCACTCCGAGGGAATGCCCCGATTGCCCTTCCTCCCCCGGCCACTGGACGAGCCGATCGAGCCGACCGATCCCGACAACCCGGACGATCCGAATGGTCGTGGCTTCGCGTCCGGGCGCTGATCGGCGGCGGGGCCACGGCGACACGGGGGAGGGCTCGTGGGACGTCGGACCCGCCGACTTCCCACTCCGGGGCGGCGGCCGGCTACTGGACGCAGAACTCGTTGCCCTCGGGGTCGGCCATCACGACGTGTTCGCCGCCGGGCTCCTTGACGTGGCGCAGGGCGGTGGCGCCGAGGGTCTCCAGCCGCTGCACGGTGGCGTCGCGGTCGGCGGGGCCGGGGTGGAGGTCGAGGTGGAGGCGGTTCTTGGTGGTCTTCTCCTCCGGGACCTGCTGGAAGAGCAGGCGGTGGCCGAGGCCGGTGTCGCTGACCGGGTCGAAGGGCTCGTCGGGGTGGCGGACGGCGGCGAGGGCGCGGAAGGCGTTGTGGCCGTCGACCTCGGTGAGGAGGTCGGGGGTGATCGCGCCGGCCGACAGCAGGCGCTCGATCAGGGCGCTGTGGTCCTCGATCCGGTACTCCAGGGCGGCGGCCCAGAAGGCGGCCTGGCGGTGCGGGTCGGTGCAGTCGATGACGAGCTTCCAGTGCAGAGGCATGTAACTGTTTGTAGCGGTTACCAGTGGCGCGATCAATCACCGACGTGAAGAATCTGTCAAAAATGGGTCTGTGTAGGGCAGTTGGTGGTGGGCATACTGCCTGGACGGGAGACGGGGAGGGGGCTCTACCGATGGTGCAACAGGATCCGCCCGGGGGAGACGAGGCGAAGCTGCTGCCGGAGCTGTTCCGGACGGCGGACCAGGCCTCGCTGGACGGTCAGCGCGAGACGCTGCGCTGGTACAGGGGGCTGATCGGCATGCTGGTGATCGCCGCGGTGGTCGGCTCGCTGCCGGGGCCGGAGCACCGGGGGGACAGCGACATCACACCGCTCTTCTCGGTGGTGGCGTTCCTGGTGGCCGGCTACTTCTGGTCACGGCTGCGCCGCAGCAACCCGCAGGGGCGGTGGTACGAGGCGCGGGCGGCAGCCGAGTCGGTCAAGACGCTCGCCTGGAAGTACTCGATGCGGGCCCGGCCGTTCGACGGCGAGGCGCAGTCGGCGGAGGTGGACCGCGGCTACCTGCTCCAACTGGAGGACGTGCTGCACGCCTTCGAGGACCCGGAGATCGTGCCGCCGGGCACCGTCCCGGAGATCACCCCGGAGATGCGCCGGGTGCGGGCCGAGAGCCTGGTCGCGCGCCGGACGCTCTACCTGCGCACCCGGGTGGAGGGGCAGCGCACCTGGTACCGCTCGCGGGCCGAATCATGCGAGTCGCAGGCGGTCTCCTGGGGGCTGGGGATCGCCGCGCTGATCATCATCGGTGCGGCGGCGGCGATCGCGCAGGCGGTCGGCGCGCTGCCGGTGCACGTCTTCGGCGCCAGTTCGGCGGCGGCCGCCGCGGTGATCGCCTGGACCCAGCTGAAGCAGCTGCGCCCGCTGGCCGCCGCGTACCAGCTGGCCGCGCGCGAGCTGGAGAACGTCGGCAACCAGCTCTCCGACCTCGACCTGAAGACCCCGGACGCCGAGGTGCGTTGGGCGCGGCTGGCGGCCGAGGCGGAGGACGCGGTCTCGCGCGAGCACACCACCTGGCGGGCCCGGCGGGCGTTCCCGAGGTGAGAACCGGCGAGGGTCGGTGAGCATCGGCCCGGGTGGTGAAACGCCGCGGCGCCCAGCGCCCGCCGCCCCGGCCGCGTCACGGGAGAAATCGGGAGGTCGTGGGGAGATCGGGCGAAGCCCGCGCACTGCTTGGCGCACAGGTGTGCAAGGTGGGTGAGGGTCGGCCGGGGAGGGCCCGTCCGTAATCGTTACGTGTCCATGCCCTGGTTTCATCGCCTCCGCGCACGACGTCAGTCACTGCCCGGAGGCCCCCCTTGCGCGTTCTTCTGATCGCCACCGCGTTCAACAGCCTGACCCAGCGCGTCCACACCGAACTCCGCGAGCGCGGCCACGAGGTGGCCGTGCAGCTCGCGCTCGGCGACGAGCCGGTCCGGGCCGCGGTGGCCCGCACCGACCCCGAGCTGATCATCTGCCCGATGCTGACCAAGGCGATCCCGGAGGACGTCTGGTCGACCAGGACGGTCCTGATCGTCCACCCCGGCCCCAAGGGCGACCGGGGCCCCTCCTCGCTCGACTGGGCGATCACCGAGGGCGCCGAGCGGTGGGGCGTGACCGTCCTGCAGGCGGTGGCGGAGATGGACGCCGGGGACATCTGGGCGTCCGTCGACTTCCCGGTGCGGGCCTGCGGCAAGAGCGAGCTCTACCGGGGCGAGGTCGCGGACGCCGCCGTGGAGGCGGTGCTGCTGGCGGTCAGCCGCTTCGAGGGCGGGCTGTTCACCCCCGAACCGCTCGACTACGACCGGCCGGACGTCCGCGGACAGCTGCGGCCCTTCCTCAAGCAGGAGGCCCGCCGGATCGACTGGTCCGCCGACGACACCGCCACCGTGCTGCGCAAGCTGCGCGCGGGCGACTCGCAGCCGGGCGTGCTCGACGAGCTGTACGGGCGCGAGTACTTCCTGCACGGCGGCCACCCCGAGGACGAACTGCGCGGCGCCCGGCCAGGTGCCGTGATCGCGACCCGGGACGGCGCCGTCTGCCGGGCCACCGTGGACGGCGCGGTCTGGATCCCGCAGCTGCGCCCGCGCCGGACCCCCGGCGGGCCGGCCACCTTCAAGCAGCCGGCCGCGACCGTGCTCGCCGACCACCTCCACCGGGTCCGCGAGGTGCCGGTCACCCCGGCCTCGGCGGCCGGGCGGGACACCTGGGCGGAGATCCGCTACCACGAGCGGGACGCCGTCGGCTTCCTCGAATTCGCCTTCGCCGGCGGGGCGATGAGCACCGAGCAGTGCCGCCGCCTGCTGGCCGCCTACCGCGAGGCGGCGGACCGGCCGACCTCGGTGCTGGTGCTGGGCGCGCCCCGGGACTTCTTCTCCAACGGCATCCACCTCAACGTGATCGAGGGGGCGTCGTTCCCGGCGCTGGAGTCCTGGGAGAACATCAACGCGATGGACGACCTGGTCGAGGCGATCCTGACCACCACCGACAAGCTCACCGTCTCGGCCCTGGCCGGGAACGCGGCGGCCGGCGGGCTGATGCTGGCGATCGCCGCCGACGAGGTCTGGTGCCGCGAGTCGGCGGTGCTCAACCCGCACTACCGGCTGATGGGCCTCTACGGCTCCGAGTACTGGACGTACACGCTGCCCCGGCGGGTCGGCGCCGAGCGGGCCGAGCTGCTGACCACGCAGACGCTGCCGGTGGGCTCGGCCCGGGCCGAGCGGCTGGGCCTGGTGGACCGGACGTCGGGCGGCAGCGCGGCCGAGTTCCGCCGCTGGGTGGAGCGGGAGGCGGACCGGCTGGCGGGCTCGCCGGAGCTGACCGGCCGGCTGGTGGAGAAGAAGCGCCGCCGGGCCGAGGACGAGGAGACCCGGCCGCTGGCCGACCACCGGGCGCAGGAGCTGCGGCGGATGCACCGCAACTTCTACCGGGACGGCGAGCCGTACCACGGGCTGCGGCGCGACTTCGTGCACAAGGTCTGCCCGGTGGCCACGCCGGAGCACCTGACGGGGCTGCTCGGCCGCTCGGAGTGAAGCGCGGTCCGGCGGGGGCGGCGCACCACGGGCGCCGCCCCCGCCGGCCGTGCGTTCGGCACCCGTCGGCAGGGGCGTTCGGCGCGGGGTGCGCGTTCGGCCCCCGCCGGGTGGGGCGTTCAGCGCCCGCGCGGGGCCAGCGGGGCGGCCCGGCCGACCAGGACCGGCTGCGCGTTGACGGTGCTGCGGCTCGGGGAGACCGCGAAGGCCAGCGAGCCGAAGAAGATGTAGCAGCCCAGCCCGACCACCAGCGGGAAGATGAACTGCAGCGCCATCACGCCGCCCTGGGTGCCCTGCGAGGCGTCGAGCCGGACGGAGACCGCCGCCATCCCGGTGTAGTGCATGGCGCACACCGCGACGCCCATCACCGGGGCCGCGGCCAGTACGGCGACGGTGCCCTTGATGTTCAGCGCGGCCCAGAGCGCGGCGGTCGCCGCGAAGATCGCGATGCCGACCGAGAGCGCCACCGTGGTGTGGTCGTAGCCGATGTGGCCGGGCAGGACCATCGCGGCCATGCCGAGGTAGTGCATCGCCGCCACCCCGAGCCCGGTGGTCAGCCCGCCCGCGAGCAGTGCGGTGCGGCGGTGCCGGCTGTAGCCGACGGTGAAGATACCGAGGCCGACCACCGCGATCGCGACGAGCAGGCTGAGTACGGTCAGCCCCGGGCGGTAGGTGATCTCGATCCCGGTGACGGAGAAGCCGAGCATCGCGATGAAGTGCATCGACCAGATGCCCGCGCCGAGCGACGTCGACGCGAACAGCAGCCAGTAGGTCCGGGTGCGGCCTGACGAGACCAGCGCCCAACGGGCGCTGCGCAGCGCCACGAAGGCGCCCAGACAGGCGACGAAGTACGAGACCGCCGGCGTCACCCAGCCGAGGTCGGCATGGTGGATCTCACCCACGAGGAACTCCCTGGACGGGTTGGGGGAGGACTGACGCCAGGACATCGGGCGGACTCGTCGGCCGGGAACGGCCGGTCATGGGTGGCGGCAGTGCCGGGACGCGGTGAGCGCGGCGTCGTGGTCCTGCCCGGGGGAGACCTGGCGTGTGGTGCCCCTGACAACGGGCGACAGTAACCACTACCGATGAGTCGCACAATGTTCGGTCATTTGGTGAAACCGCAGGTCAGAGGTGCTCTTCACGCCACCGGCAAGATCTCGCCACCAAGCCCTGACGCCGCCCGCGCATGAACACCCCGCCTGCGCATGTGCGGCCCGGGCCCGCCGTGACGTCGTGCCGCGACCGGCCGTGACGACGTGCCGTGACCCGCGCGGGGCCCGCCGCGACCGGGATCCGGCGCGGTCCGCCGTCACTCCAGGGGGGCTAGGCCGAACGGGTGGCCGGCCGGGTCGATCAGCACCTTGAGCGTGCGGCCGTGCTGGTACTGCGGCTCGGTGGCGCCGAGCGCGAGCGCCCTGGCTGTGGCCTCCTCCAGGTCGTCGACGTAGAAGTCCAGGTGGAAGTGCTTGCTGCCGTCGGGCTCGGTCCACGGCTCCGGCCGGTATCCCGTGACCCGCCCGAACCCGAGGGGGCTGCCGCCCTCGGGGTTGTCCAGGATGGCGAAGCGCTCGTCCACGTGCCTGGTCTCCCACCCGAGCAGCTCGCCGTAGAAGGCGGCCAGCGCGACCGGGTCGGCGCAGTCGATGGTGACCATGGCGAGGCGGGCGAAGCCGGTGTCGTTCTGCTCGGCGGCGACGTCGGTCATTTCTGGTCGGCCCTTTCACTGAGGGGTGGTGCTGGTCGGCCCTTTCGTCGGGGTGGCCTGGCGTCGGGGGCCCGTGCGGGTCAGGCCCCAGATCCAGCATCGCACCGAGAACCACGGAGAGCACGGCCAGTGGGCCGGGCCGGGCCGGGGCGGACCGGGCCGGGGCGGAGGCCGGGCTCGGCGACCGGGGGCGGTGCGACCGGTCGGCCGCGGCGGGGCGGAGTCATCCGGGTCGGTACGGATCAGTACAGAATCGGCACGTTTCGGGGATCTGTACCTGATGGTTCATTGGATAAAGTTTCGATCATATCAACGGATTGGTGTGTATAGGGGGATCTGGTGGCGATCGAGCTGCCCAGCGAGGTGGCGACGCTCCTCGACTTCATCGGCATTCACTGGCCCTCGGTCAACGAGGACAAGGTTCGCGAATTCGGGGAGCACGTCAAAGAGTTCGCGAAGGGGCTCGAAGACCTGCACGCGGACTCGACCGCGACGGTCCATCAGCTCGGCGGGGCGTACGAGGGCGAGTCGTACCAGGCGCTGATCGCCAAGTGGGCGCTGATGTCCGACAAGCACTTCAACGAGGTCGTCCAGGCGGCCCACGTGGTGGCGAAGGCACTGGACGTCGCCGCGGACGTGATCATCGCCATGAAGATGGAGGCGCTCGCCGAACTCATCGTGCTGGCCGCGTCCTTCGTCGCCGCGCAGGCCGCCGCCGTGGCGACCCTCGGCCTGGCGGAGGCCGCGGTGATCGCGATCCAGCAGGCCGGGCGCAAGCTGATGTCCTACCTGGCGCACCAGTTGGAGGACCACATCATCTCCGAGGTGATCGAGGCGGCGATCACCCCGCTGGTGGAGATCGTCTCGGGGGCGGTGGCCGGGTTGGTGTTCGAGGCGGCCGAGGCCGCGTTGAGCGGCGGCGGCGGTTCGGCGGGCACCCAGTTCAAGATCGACCCCGCGGTCGTGGAGACGCACGCCCGGGCCCTGCACGACCAGGCGGACAAGGTCGCCCAGCACGCGCAGCTCTTCGGTGCCCGGGTGTCGGGGTTGAGCTTCGAATGACCGATCCGATCGTCAAGGCACTGCAGAAGAGTGCCAAGCAGGTGGGCAAGGCCCTGGCCGACGACACCGGCAAGGCCGTCAAGAAGATGTACAAGCAGGCGGGCGACAACCTGGCCAAGACCGCCAAGCACCACAAGGAGAACGACTCCAGCACCGCCCACGGCTTCGACGAGAAGGGCAAGGAGAAGGCCGCGCCGCCGCCGAAGGCGGGCAGCGGCAGCGGGGGCGACGGCCCGAAGACGCCGCCCCGGAAGTACTTCATCCACGACGACGGCCGGGTCCAGGAGGTCAAGGACGGCAAGCTGGTCGACCTGGACGGGAGCGACAAGTCCCTCAAGACCCTGCTGGACGGGAACTCGGGCAAGGTCAAGGACGCGTCCCCGGACGACCTGAAGTCGACGTACAACGCGAAGAAGTACAAGAAGTCCGACAAGGACGACGACGGCAACCCCAAGCAGGACGAGAAGGTCGTCAGCCAGAAGATCGACAACCCGACGGAGCTGTCCCGGGCCGTGGAGGAGGCCCGGCGCGCCGAGGGCAACTACGGCGGCAAGAACTACGCCTCGCTCAGGTACCGGGACGAGCACGGCGAGTTCATCCTGGTCGGTCGGAGCGACTACGTCCGGAGCCACTCGGAACGGTCGATCGGCAAGCCGCTGCTGGGCGGCAAGGAAGGCAACGTCAGCGAGCTCTACACCGAACGGGCGCCCTGTCAGGCCGGCCCGAACTGCGAGCGCTGGCTGGCCCGGCACTTCGAGTCGGAGAATCCCGACCTGAAGGTCACCCACGGCGTCGACTACGACAACAAGGTCGCCACGAAGGACCGCGACTGGGGCCACAAGGCCTATCTGGACCAGCTCGAGGAGGACCACTCCACGGGCAAGCATGATGGCACGATGGGCACGAAGGACTTCGACGCGCAGGGGCAGCAGGACAAGGCGGCCTCCAGCGCGAAGCACCCCGCGAAGAAGCACAAGGGCCTGTGACGGGCGAGTACGAAGGATGGATGACAGGTGCTGGTACAGATTGACTGGCCCGTGGTCGTCGAACGGGCCGAACCCGGTGATCTGCTGAGGTTCCGGCCCGAGGCGGCGGCCCGGATCTGGCCGGACGGCGACGGTGCGCGCTTCGTGACGGAGGTCGGGATCCCGCACTCCAACGGGCTCTTCCGGATCCTGGAGGAGTTCGCCGACCGGGACCCGGCGAGCCCGGAGCGTGCCTTCGCGACCTGGCCGGGTTCCGAGCCGGTCGACACCCCGCACGGCAGGCTGCAGCCGCTGGGAATGCTCTACCAGGCGGTCGTCCTCGTGAACCTCGGCGACGGCACGATCTGGGCCTCCGACCCGGACGCCGAGATCGAGTACGAGCTGATCCACGGGGACGTCTCCTCGCTGGGCTACCTCGTCTACAAGTTCGAGGTGGAGCGGCCGGGGCCGGACGAGCGCCCGGACCCCAACGACTGGGCCGAGGTGGAGGAGCTCGTCCGCGAGGGGATGGAGCGGTGGGACTCGCTGCCGTTCAAGAGCGAGTTCTGGACGTCGTTCCTCGACTCCTACCCCATGCTGTGAGAGGGCGGGTCAGGACGTGAACGCGGACAGGGACGACGACGAGCTGACGGCGGCGCTGCTGGCGCACTTCGGGCCGCGGGGGCTGCGGGCGCTCCCGATCGCGCCCGCGGGGCCGTTGCGGCACCCGGGGCTGCCGCTCCAGGTGGGCCCGTACTTCCGGGCGGCCGAGGAGGCGGACCCGCTGTCGGTGGGTGAGTACGCGGCCGCGGCCGGGCTGGACGCGGGGCCGGTCGCGGGGCAGCTGCGGATCGGCACGGACGGCGGGGCCGAGCTGTACTTCGCGCCGGACCGGTCGGTGCGTGCGGTGCTGCTGGGCGAGGAGCCGGTCGACCTGCCGGTGGGCTCCGGCGTGGCGGCGTTCGTGGCCGGGCTGCTGCTGCTCGACCGACTGCTGCCGGCGGTCGCCGCGACGGACCGGCCGGAGGAGGCCTTCGCCGCCTACCGGGAGTTGCGCCAGGGGCTGCTGGCGGTCGACCCCGCCGCGTTCGAGGACCGCGAGGGCTGGTGGCCGCGGGTGCTGGACGACCTGCGGCGCCCCCTGAACGTCGACTCGTCGGCGGCCTTCGAGGTGGCCGACGAGCGGGGAGAGCGGCGGATCGTCACGCAGGTGGGCGGCCCCGGGCTGCTGCACCCCGAAGAGGTGCTGTGGCACCGCCTCCGGGCGGACGGCGTCGAGGCCGAGCAGGTGGTCCGGGTCCACTGCGAGCTGGAGCCCTGCATGATGCCCGGGCACTACTGCGCGCGCTGGATGGCGCGGGAGTTCCCGCAGGCGGAGTTCACGCACAGCTTCGAGTACGGGGAGACGGCCACGTCCCGCGAGACCGGGGTCAAGGCGCTGATGATCAGCCTGGCCGAGCGGCAGGGCTGAGCCCGAGCAGGGCCGAGCCCGAGCAGGGCCGAATCTGAACACAGGGCCGAATCTGAACAGGGCCGACCCCGGACGGGGCCGGTCCGAGCACGGTGGGAACTCGGGAGAGGGCAGCAGGGGAATGGTGCGGGACGGGCGACGGATGCCGCCGCTGGGGGCGGGGCGCAGGGCGGCCGGACTGGCACTGCTCGGTTGGCTGGACGACCTGCGGGCGCCGCGGCTGTGCCGGGTGGCGGGGCCGCCCGGGGCCGGCAAGTCGCACCTGTTGGCCTGGCTGGTCCGCGGCTGCACCGCGGACACGGTGCCGGGCGAGCGGCGGATCCACGCCGTGCTGCCCGCCGCGGGGGCCACCGTCCGGACGGCCGTCTGGTCGCTGGGGCGCCAGCTCGACCTGGTCGCGCACGCCCCGGGCCCGCTGATCGAGGCGATCGCGGCGGACGGCCGGCCGACCCTGATCTGTGTCCCCGAGCTGGACGCGGCCGAGGACCCGGCCGGCCTGGTGACCGGACTGCTCGACCCGCTGCTCCGACTGCCCGGCGTGCGACTGGTGATCGAGGCGAGCACCGGGGGCGCGGCGGCCGGGGCGCTCACCGCGGTGCCCGCGCCGGCGGTGCTGGACCTCGGCGATCCGCAGTGGACGGACCGGGCGCGGTTCGCGCGGTGGGCGGCGGCCCGGGGCGGCGACGCGGCCGCCTACCCGCTGCCCGGCCCGGCCCTCGGGACACCGGCCGCCCCGCCGGTGCCGTCGGCGCTCCCGTCCGGTGTCGACCTGCGGTCCGCCGGTGAGGAGGCGCTGTCCGCGCTCTGGACGGCCGCCGCGGCCGCCGGCGACCCCGGCCCGCTGGCCGCCGACCCGCTGCTCTACGCGCTGGCCCGCCCCGTCCCGGTGACGGCGGCCGTCGAGCGGCGGGACGACGCGGTCGGCCGGGCCTGGCGCGCCGCCGGCCCGGCCGTGATCGAGGAGCCCGACCCGGCCGTCCGGGTCGCCGTGCTCCGGACCAGGCTGCTGGGCGCGGACACCGCCGCCGCGGCCGTCCTCGCGCAGCTGCCCGCGCCCTGGTCCGGGCGCTGGGCGCGCTGGGAGGGCGCCGACCGGGACTGGCCGGGCCCGTCCGTCGCGATCACCGCAGGGACGGGGCCGTACCTGTCGCAGGTGCTGGTGGCCGATCCGACCGGCGTGGTGCGGACCTTCGACGCCGCCACCGGTCGCCGGGTCGGGGCCGTGGTGGTGCCGTCCCCGCGCCCGCTGCGGGGGCTGGCGGTGACGGCAGCCGGCACCGTGGTGCTGCTCGACGCCTGGGGCCGGGCGGAGCTGGTGGTCCCGGCCGAGCCGCGGCCCGGGTTGGACGCGTACGGGCTGGCGGCGGCGCTGGACGCGGTCCGCGCGGTGGCCGGCGGCCCGGGCGGCGCGCTGAGCGCGGTGGCGGCGATCGGCGGGCTGGCCGACTCCGCGCCGGCCTTCGGCGACGCGGCCGGATCCGTGCACTGGTACCAGGACGGCGGGGTGGTGACCGAGCGGCTGCACCACGGGCCGGTCACCGCGCTGGCCGGCGCCGCGCTGGGGGGCGGACCGCTGTCCGACCCGGAGATCCCGCTGCTGGTGAGCGGTGGTTTCGACGGCGCCGTCCGGCTCTGGGGTCCACGCTCGGCACCGATGCCCGAGCCGTCCGACCGGCGCGGCTGCCCCGTGACGGCGGTGGCCGCCGGGGCGACGGCGGCCGGTCCGGTGGTGGCCGCGGCCTGGTCCGACGGGCTGGTCCGGGTGCGCGACCTCGGCACCGGCGGGGTGCTGGACCTGCGGACGGGCTCGGAGGTCTGGTCGCTGGCCCTGGCCGGGACGCTCCTGGTGCTGGGGATGCCGGACGGCCTCGCCGCGGTGGACACCCGGCCCCGGACGCACGGGCTCGGGCATGGGCATGGGCACGGGCTCGGGGCGCCGGCCGTCGGGCTCCGGGCGGGCGCGGAAAGCAATTTTCCTTAGCGAGAGTAATGACATAGACTAAGGACATGCCCGAGATGTCCGAGCAGGACCTCGCAGCCGTCAACCAGCTGCGGTCGTCCACCATGCGCCTCTCCCGTCGCCTGCGTCACCAGCGGGTCGAGGAGTCGCTCAGCCCTACCGAGATGGGGGTGCTGGGCACCCTCGCACGCTGCGGGAAGGCCACGCCGGGTGAGCTCGCCCGCAAGGAGCACGTACAGCCGCCCTCGATGACCAGGATCGTCGCGATGCTGGAGGAGAAGGGCCTGGTGCGGCGGGAGCCGCACCCGGAGGACCGCCGGCAGGTGGTCGTCAGCAGTACCGAGCAGGCGGAGGTGATCCTCGCGGAGAGCCGCCGCCGGCGCAACGTCTGGCTCGCCGAACTCGCCGAGGGTCTCGACGAGGAGGAGTGGGCCGCCCTGCGGGCGGCCGCGCCGGTGCTCTACAAGCTCGCACACCTGTAAGACACGCTCTGGGCCCAGCCGTTCCGGTCAGCCGCCGGAGGACGAAGGAGAACCGCATCACCGCAGCACCGACCACCGACACCAGGAACGCGACGACCCCCCGACGGGTCGTCGCGTCGCGAGGGGAGAGCATCGTGACACCGCCGGCCGCAGCCAGCGCCGCCATCCGCACCGACGACCCGACCACCGAACCCGCCGCGGCCACCGCCGCGGCCGCCGACGCCCAGGCACCCGCCCCGACGGGGCTGCCGGGCAACGGCGACGACGACCCCGACGAACGCACCGCGGCGGTCACCCCCGCCGCTCAGGAATCCCCGACCGGAGCCCGCTTCACCCGGCCCGGAGGGATGTTCTCCTCGCTGCGCGTCCGCAACTACCGTTACTACTTCGCCGGCCAGGTGGTCTCCAACACCGGTACCTGGATGCAGCGGATCGCCCAGGACTGGCTGGTCCTCAGCCTCACCGGCAGCCCGCTCGCGGTCGGCATCACCACCGCCATGCAGTTCCTGCCGATGCTGCTGCTCGGCCTCTTCGGCGGCGTGCTCGCCGACCGGATGCCCAAGCGCCGGCTGCTGATCTACACCCAGGGCGCGATGGGCCTGCTCGCCGTGGGCCTGGCCGTGCTGACCATCGGCGGTGTGGTGACGCCGTACTACGTGTACGCGTTCGCGCTGCTGCTCGGCCTCGTCACGGTGGTGGACAACCCCACCCGGCAGGCCTTCGTCTCCGAGATGGTCGGTCCCAAGGACCTCGCCAACGCGGTCAGCCTGAACGCCGCCAACTTCCAGACCGCCCGGCTGGTCGGCCCCGCCGTCGCGGGTCTGCTGATCGCCGCGGTCGGCAGCGGCTGGGCCTTCGCGGTGAACGCGCTCTCCTTCGCCGCCGTGATCGGCGGGCTGCTCGCCATGCGGCCGGCCGAGCTGCGCCCGACCGCGCCGATCGCCCGTGAGAAGGGGCAGTTGAGGGAGGGGCTGCGGTACGTCAAGGAGCGCCCCGAGCTGCTCTGGCCGATGGTGCTGGCCGGCTTCATCGGCACCTTCGGGTTCAACTTCCCGACGCTGCTCTCCGGTTTCGCCCACGACACCTTCAAGGTGGGCGCCGGGCAGTACGGCCTGCTGAACACCGCGATGGCGGTCGGTTCGCTGGCCGGCGCGCTGCTCGCGGCACGTCGCGGCGCCCCCAGGCTGCGCCGACTGGTCGCCGCCGCGCTGGCGTTCGGCGCGCTGGAGGTGCTGGCCGCCTTCGCGCCCGACTACTGGTCCTTCGCGCTGCTGCTGACCCTGATCGGGGTGTTCGGGCTGAGCTTCAACACCTCGGTCAACTCGATGCTCCAGCTGGCCACCGACCCGGCGATGCGGGGCCGGGTGATGGGCCTGCTGGTGCTGGTGTTCACCGGCGGCACGCCGATCGGCGCACCGGTCGTGGGCTGGGTGACGGCCTCGTATGGGCCCCGACTCGGGCTGCTGGCCTGCGGGTTGGTCTCGGCGCTGGCGGCCGGCGTGGTCGGTCTGGTGCTGGCCCGCAGCGCGGACCTGCGGGTCCGGGTCGATCTGCACCCGGGTCGCGGCGGACGGGTGGTGGCCTTCGTGCCGCGCACCGCGACGCCCGCCAAGTCGGAGCTGGCCGCCGCCTGCTGACTGACCGTCGGCCCCGGGTGCGCCGCGCGGTGCACCCGGGGGGCGGGGTCAGAGCCGGATCTCCAGGATCTGGCCCCGCCAGGGCCTGCCCTTGTACTCGGACTCGAAGGACTCGGTCTCGGTGAAGCCGAGCGCGCGGTACTGGCCGACCAGGCGGCGGTCCTCGCTCGCGTAGCAGTCCACCCGGACCAGGCCGATGCCGCGCCGGCGGGCCTCGTCGAGGGCGTCGGCGACCAGTGCGGCGCCGATCCCGGAGCCCTTCAGCGAGCGGTCGGTGACCAGGTTGCGGATGTACAGCTCGCGCTCGTCGACGGGGGTGGCGTAGGCGTTGGCCTGCTCGGACACCACGCAGCAGCCGATGGTGCGGCCCTCGTCGTCCACCGCGAGCCGGATCAGGAACGGTTCGGCGGTGTACCCGTCGATCCGCTCGATCAGGGCCGGGATGCTGCTCCAGGGCTGGTCGCCCCACTGGTCGGCCCGGCCCAGGGCGGCGAGCCAGGCCACCGCGCCGTCGAGCAGCGAGAGGATGTCGGCGGCGTCGGTGGGTCCACCGGTACGGATCTTCATGGAAAAGGTTCTAGCCCAAACCGTGTGGCGGGGGAAGATGCTCCCATGAGGCTCTTTGTGGCGGTGTTGCCGCCGGTCGAGGCGTTGCAGGGGCTCGTCGACGCGGTGGCCCCGGTGCGCGCTCTGCCGGGGGCGGACCGGTTGCGCTGGACGTCCGTCGAGGGCTGGCACCTGACCCTGGCCTTCCTCGGCGAGGTGCCGGTGGAGCGGCTGCCGGAGCTGGAGGCCGCCCTGGCGGCGGTGGTCCAGGTGCACGCCGTGCACCGGCTGCGGCTCGCGGGTGCCGGGCGGTTCGGCGACCGGGTGCTCTGGGCCGGCGTGGAGGGCCAGGCGTGGGCGCTGCGGCGGCTCGCCGAGGCCGTGAACGAGGCCACCGCGGACGTGGTCGGCGAGGTGGACGCGTTCAGCTTCCACCCGCATCTGACCCTGGCCCGGGCCGGCTCCTCCCGGGGGCACCGGCGGGCGGTGCAGCGGGTGGCGGCGGCCGAACTGGACTCCCTGGCGCTGGCGCTCGGCGAGTACCGCGGGCCGGAGTGGGAGGCCGCCGAGCTGCACTTGATGAAGAGCGAGCTGGACGGCGGCTTCGCGCACTACGAGACGGTCCGTTCCTGGCCGCTGGCCCGCTGGAGCTGAGGCCCGTCGGCGCCCGCCCGCCCGGGCCGTATCGCGGCGGTGGCGGTGACGGTCGCGGTCAGGGCCAGACTCGCATGGCGTCGGCGGCCACCCGCTCCAGCTCGGCCCGCCCGGCGCCGTCGCGGGCCCGCTGGGACATCCCCTGCAGCACGGTGGCGGTGAACTGCGCCAGCGCCGCCGGGTCGGCCTCGGCCGGCTCGTGACCGGCGGCGACGTCCGCCCGGATCAGTGACTCCAGCGCACGGACGTTGGCGGTGCGGATCGCCCGGACCGCCTGTTCGACCTCGGGCGAGGTGCAGTTCACCGTCGAGCTGATCAGCAGGCAGCCCCAGGGGTGGTCCGGGTCGGTGGCCTGGGCGGCCGACTCGCGCAGCATCCGGGCGATGCCCGCCCGGGCGGTGGGCTCCTCGGCCAGCGCACGGGTCGCGTACGCGCCGTGGCTCTCCCGGTAGCGGGCGACGACCTCCTCGAAGAGCGCCCGCTTGTCGCCGAAGGCCGCGTACAGGCTCGGCGGGCGGATGCCCATGGCGGCGGTGAGGTCGGCGACGGAGGTCGCCTCCCAGCCGCGCTCCCAGAACAGCCGCAGGGCCTGCTCCAGGGCGGCCTCGCGGTCGAAGGAGCGGGGGCGTCCGCGCGGCGGGGTGCGGGTGCCCCCGCCGGCGAGGGGCGGCGTGCCGGCGGCTGGAGTGGTGGCCATGCCGGTCATTCTATATCGACCACTACAGAAGCTCTGGTACGGTTCCTTTCATTAGCGACCGCTACAGAAATGAGGGGGCGTGGCCATGGGCACGCTTGCGGGCAGGACGGCACTGGTGACGGGCGGCAGCCGGGGGATCGGGCGGGGCATCGCCGAGCGGCTGGGGCGGGACGGTGCGCTGGTCGCCGTCCACTACGGTCATGACGCGGCCGCGGCGGAGCAGGTCGTCAAGACGATCGGGGCGGCCGGCGGACGGGCCTTCGCGGTCGGCGCCGAGCTGGGGGTGCCCGGTGACGCCCGGGCGCTCTGGGCGGCCTTCGACGAGGGCCTGGCGGCACACGGCGGCGGCGAGGGCCTGGACATCCTGGTGAACAACGCCGGGATCGGCCAGTACGGGCGGATCCACGAGGTGGCCGAGGCGGACTTCGACCGGGTCTTCGCGGTGAACGCCAAGGCCCCGTTCTTCGTCGTCCAGCACGGCCTGGGCCGGCTGCGGGACGGCGGCCGGATCGTCAACGTCTCGTCCGGGGTCACCCGGGTCGCGTTCCCGACGGCCGTCTCCTACGCGATGACCAAGGGGGCGCTGAACACCCTCACGCTGACGCTCGCCCAGGAGCTCGGCCCGCGCGGGATCACCGTCAACGCGGTGCTGCCGGGCGTCGTCGACACCGACATCAACCCCTGGCTGGCCGACCAGCAGGCACGGGCCGCGGCGGCCGGCTACTCGGCCTTCGACCGGGTCGGGGAGGCGGCCGACGTGGCGGACATCGTGGCCTTCCTGGCCTCCGACGACGCCCGCTGGATCACGGGCCAGAACCTGGACGCCAGCGGCGGATCGAACCTCGGCGTCTGACCGGCGGCGGGCCGGAGGTACGCTCGATGACCGTGGATCCCAAGACTCGCATGCGTATCGTGACCGGCGCCCTGCTGCTGCTGCTGGTGGTCGTGCTGATCAGCTCGCTCGTCGACAAGTAGCGCGACAGGCAGAAGGGCCACCGCCCGCAGGCGGTGGCCCTCACGCGTGTGCCGGCCGCTCAGGGCCGCGCGGCCGCGGCGACGCTCAGAGCTGCTCGACCACGTAGTCGATGCAGGCGGTGAGCGCCTCGACGTCCGCCGGCTCGATGGCCGGGAACATCGCGACGCGCAGCTGGTTGCGGCCGAGCTTGCGGTACGGCTCGGTGTCGACGATGCCGTTGGCGCGCAGTGCCTTGGCGACGGCCGCGGCGTCCACCGCGTCGTCGAAGTCGATCGTGCCGACCACCTGCGAGCGCTCGGCCGGGTTCGCCACGAACGGGTTGGCGAACGACGACTTCTCGGCCCAGCCGTACAGCCGGGACGACGAGTCGGCCGTGCGGGCGACCGCCCAGTCCAGCCCGCCGTTGCCGTTCAGCCACTCCAGCTGGTCGGCCAGCAGGAACAGGGTGGCGATCGACGGGGTGTTGTACGTCTGGTCCTTCGACGAGTTGTCGATGGCCGTCGGCAGGTCGAAGAACGGCGGGATGTAGCGGCCGGAGCCGGCGATCTCGGCGGCGCGCTCCAGGGCGGCCGGGGAGAACGTCGCCAGCCAGAGGCCGCCCTCGGCGGCGAAGGACTTCTGCGGGGCGAAGTAGTAGACGTCGGTCTCGGTGATGTCGACCGGCAGGCCGCCGGCGCCCGAGGTGGCGTCCACCAGGACCAGCGAGCCCTGGTCGGCGCCGGCCGGGCGCCCGATCGGCATCGCGACGCCGGTGGAGGTCTCGTTGTGGGTGAGCGCGTAGACGTCCACGCCCGCCTCGGCGACCGGCAGCGGGTGGGTGCCCGGAGCGGTCTTGATCACGGTCGGCTCGCCCAGCCAGGGGGCCGCCTTGACCGAGGAGGCGAACTTGGAGGAGAACTCACCGAAGTCGAGGTGCTGGGACTTCTCCCGCACCAGGCCGAAGGCCGCGATGTCCCAGAAGGCGGTGGAGCCGCCGTTGCCGAGGACCACCTCGTATCCCTCGGGGAGGGAGAAGAGGCTGCTCACGCCCTCGCGCACGCGCTTGACCAGGTTCTTCACCGGGGCCTGGCGGTGCGAGGTGCCGAGCAGGGAGGTCTCGGTGGCGGCGAGGGCACTCAGGGCCTCGGGGCGCACCTTGGACGGGCCGCAGCCGAAACGGCCGTCTGCGGGCTTGATGTCAGCGGGGATCTGGATCTGAGCCACGGGCGGCAGCCTACCGGCCGCGATCGCCGCCGCGGTACGGCAGTCCGCCCGCTGAGATGCGATCTCCACCGCTGCGAGCTGCGGAAACAGCGGGTCCGACGGAGTGTCGGACCCGCTGCTCACCAGGGGTTTCTCAGTGCGCGATGGCCTCGTAGCCCTCGATGTCGCGCGGGCTGCGCGAGGCGGGGCCGATGTAGCGCGCGGCGGGGCGGACGAGCCGTCCCGTGCGCTTCTGCTCCAGGATGTGCGCCGACCAGCCGGCGGTGCGCGCACAGGTGAACATCGAGGTGAACATGTGCGCCGGGACCTCGGCGAAGTCCAGCATGATGGCCGCCCAGAACTCGACGTTGGTGGCCAGCACGCGGTCGGGGCGGCGGTTGTGCAGCTCCTCCAGCGCGGCCTTCTCCAGCGCCTCGGCGACCTCGAAGCGCGGCGCGCCGAGCTCCTTGGCGGTGCGGCGCAGCACGCGGGCGCGCGGGTCCTCGGCGCGGTAGACGCGGTGGCCGAAGCCCATCAGGCGCTCGCCCTTGTCCAGCGCGTTCTTCACCCAGGCCGTCGCGTCGCCGGTGCGCTCGATCTCCTCGATCATGCCGAGCACCCGGGACGGCGCACCGCCGTGCAGCGGGCCGGACATCGCGCCGACCGCGCCGGAGAGCGCGGCCGCGACGTCGGCGCCGGTGGAGGCGATGACGCGGGCGGTGAAGGTGGAGGCGTTCATCCCGTGCTCGGCGGCGGACGTCCAGTAGGCGTCGATGGCCTTGACGTGCTTCGGGTCCGGCTCGCCGCGCCAGCGGATCATGAAGCGCTCGACGACCGTCTCGGCCTTGTCGATCTCGCTCTGCGGGACCATCGGCAGGCCCTGGCCGCGGGCGGACTGCGCCACGTAGGAGAGGGCCATCACGGCCGCGCGGGCGAGGTCGTCACGGGCCTGCTCGGCGGAGATGTCGAGCAGCGGCTTCAGGCCCCAGACCGGGGCGAGCATGGCGAGGGCGGACTGCACGTCCACCCGGATGTCGCCGGAGTGGACCGGGATCGGGAAGGGCTCGGCGGCCGGCAGGCCCGGGTTGAACTTGCCGTCGACCAGCAGGCCCCAGACGTGGCCGAAGGAGACGTGGCCGACCAGGTCGTCGATGTCGACTCCGCGGTACCGCAGGGCGCCGCCTTCACGGTCGGGTTCGGCGATCTCGCTCTCGAAAGCGACGACTCCCTCAAGCCCGGGTACGAAGTCGGACATGCGACGGCTCCTTCAGCTCTGTGATCGGCGGTCCGCCGTGGTGGGGCGGTTCGCCAGTGACCGAATGGTGGTTGGCACTGGGTGCCAGCGTGACAGGCACGGGGTGCATTGCGCCATACACCACAGCGGTGATGTTTCCCGCAGGACCGCTCGACCTTCACCTGAAGGCCGGTCGCGCCCGGCAAATCTCCGGAATCAATCACAGGTTTCCGGACAATTGCCCGTAGCTCGGACGGTCGAGCGGTGGCGAGACACCTTATCTCCCACCGGGGTTTGTCCGGAGGTAGCGGTGCCGGTTGCTTGTCGTACGGGATGATGTTGGCGTGCAGACCCCGGAACGCGCCCAGTCGACGCCCCCGAGCCCCGCCACCCGGACCCTGGCCGAGGAGGCCCGGCCCGGGCCGGACCTCACCGTGATGCGCGAGCACTACGCCCACGAGGGCCTGGTCGAGGAGCGGCTCGCCGCCGACCCGATCGCCCAGTTCACCCGCTGGTTCCACGAGGCGGACGACGCCGGGGTGGTGGAGCCCAACGCGATGGTGCTCTCCACCGCCGACGCCGAGGGGCGGCCGAGCTCGCGGACGGTCCTGCTGAAGGGCTTCGACCGGCGCGGCTTCGTGTTCTTCACCAACTACGGCTCCCGCAAGGGCACCGAGCTGGCCGCCAACCCGCACGCGGCGCTGCTCTTCCCGTGGATCGCGCTGGCCCGCCAGGTGATCGTGCGGGGCCGGGTGGAGAAGGTCGGCCGGGACGAGACCGCCGCCTACTTCCGCACCCGCCCGCACGGCTCCCAGCTCGGCGCCTGGGCCAGCGAGCAGTCCAGCCCGGTCGGCAGCCGGGAGGTGCTGGAGCAGCGGTACGCGGAGCTGGAGCGCCGCTATCCGGAGGGCGAAGGGGTGCCGGTGCCGCCGTTCTGGGGCGGGTACCGGGTGGTCCCGGAGAGCGTCGAGTTCTGGCAGGGCCGCGCGAACCGGCTGCACGACCGGCTCTGCTTCCTCGCCGACCCGTCGGCGCCGACGGGCTGGCAGGTGGAGCGGCTCTGCCCGTGAGCGCGGTCGGCGCGGGTGCGGTGCCCCCGGGTGGTCCCGGCCCGGGCGCGGCCGTGCGCCCCGCCGTGCGCCCCCGCATGGAACCTCCGCCCTCCGAGGCGAGCTGACCCGGCGTCAACTGCTGCGCCGGCGTGGGGCGAAGGCCCCGGTCGCGGGCCGGGGTCGACACTCCTCCCCCGAGGATGAGGCGGCCGATGAGTGACACCGCCGCCCCCGCCGATCCGCCGCCCCCGCCGATCCGGCGCCCGGGCCGGCCGACGCCCCCGGGTCGGGTCGGGCGGCTGGCGGCGAGGGGCGAGGCCCGTTCGGCAGCGGCGGCGATCAGGGCCGGGCGGTGGCCGGAGAGCGACGTCGAGACGCGGTCGGTGCGGGTCCGCGGGCCGCCGCCGGGGGGCAGTGCGCCGTGCAGGTGCCGCTACGCGACCGCCGACTGGGTGAACTTTCGGCGAGACTTCGCTGGATGGCGGGGTAGAGGGCGCGGAGGGTTGCGCAGCAGTACGGTGTTGCCCCCGCGCTGCCACTACATTTGGTCGAAGAGGCCCGGGGATATACCCGGAGTCTGCTCTCTCTAACCCCCATCGTGGAAGAGAATCGAACATGACACCCGCACTGGACACCAAGCCCAACCAGGATCTGACGGTTCATCACCAGGCTTCCCGGCCGACCCTGGCCGATCTTGCGTCGCTCGGGGCCGACGAGCTGGCCGCGCAGCTCCGACGTGCCCTGCCCGGCTCCGATACCGGTCTGGTGCCGGTCGCGGCCTTCAACTCCTCCATCTGACC
The DNA here is from genome assembly GCF_042882445.1 of Kitasatospora sp. NPDC058218. Lineage (NCBI taxonomy): Bacteria > Bacillati > Actinomycetota > Actinomycetes > Kitasatosporales > Streptomycetaceae > Kitasatospora > Kitasatospora sp. NPDC058218. The sequence goes on from NZ_JBHVWC010000013.1 coordinate 78,874, forward strand.
AGCCGATCGACCATCGGCTCCGGCTGAAAACGACTGACCATGACGCGATCCCTGCTTCCGATCACGCAGTTCGTTGTGAAGGTCCACAGCCGGTGCGATCTCGCCTGTGACCACTGCTACGTCTACGAGCACGCCGACACCAGTTGGCGCGCCCGGCCCAAGGTCATCGGCGACGAGGTCCTGGCCAGGGCCGCCGAGCGGATCGGCGAGCACGCCGCCGCCCACGGCCTGGCCGTCGTCCGGGTCGTCCTGCACGGGGGAGAGCCCCTGCTGGCCGGCCCGGAACGACTGCGCCGAGCGGCCGAGGAGTTCCGGGCGGCGCTCCCGCCCGGCTGCGCGCTCGACCTGCGGATCCACACCAACGGGGTGCTGCTCAGCCCCGCCTTCTGCGAGCTCTTCGACGAGGTGCAGATCAAGGTCGGCATCTCACTGGACGGCGACCGCGCGGCCAACGACCGGCACCGGCGGTTCGCCGACGGCCGCAGCAGCCACCCGCAGGTGCTGCGGGCGGTGGGCCTGCTCCGCCGGCCCGAGTACCGCCACCTCTACGCCGGCCTGCTCTGCACCGTCGACGTCGACAACGACCCGGTCGCTGTCCATGACGCGCTGGCCGAACTCGACCCCCCGGCCGTCGACTTCCTGCTCCCGCACGCCACCTGGGAGCAGCCGCCGAAACGTCCCGCCGAGCAGGGGGCGAACCCCTACGCCACCTGGCTGCTGGCCGTCTACGACCGCTGGGAGGCGGCCGGCCGGCCCTTCGCCGTCCGCACCTTCGACTCCGTGCACCGCACGCTGCACGGGCTCTCCAGCCTCACCGAGTCGCTCGGCCTGGAGCCGGCCGCCCTGGTGGTGCTGGAGACCGACGGCAGCTTCGAACAGGCCGACAGCCTGAAGACCGCGTACGACGGCGCGCCCGCCACCGGCCTCGACGTCTTCACGCACAGCCTGGACGAGGTCGCCCGGCACTCCGGCATCGCCGCCCGGCAGTCCGGTCTGGCAGGCCTGAGCGCCACCTGCCGCGCCTGTCCCGTCGTCCGCTCCTGCGGGGGCGGTCTGTACGCCCACCGCTACCGGGCCGATGGTGGTTTCGACAACCCCTCCGTCTACTGCGGGGATCTCATGACGCTCATCAACGGCATCGCCGACCGCGGCGGGCGGCCCCCCGGGCCCGGCGCGACCGCTCACGTCGTCCCCGCGCAGGCCGGTGAGCCGGCCGTGCCCGCCGGCCTCACCGACCCGCAGCTCGACGAGCTGGCCGGCGGCCACGGCGGCGCGGACACCGTCCGGGCCCTCGTCCGCTCCCAGCTCGCGCTCACCCGGGCCATGCTGGCCGCCGTCCGGGGCGCCTCCGGCCTGCGCACCTCGGCCGCCTGGGAGCTGCTCGCCGAGCTCGACTCCGCCGCGCCGTCCGCCCTGGACGCGGTGCTCGGCCACCCGTACGCCCGGGCCTGGGCGGCCCGGCGGCTCGGCGGCGACCCCGGTGCCGGCATCGGCCCGCTGGCCGAGCTGGCCGCCGCCGCGGCCGTCCGGGCCGGTCGGGGCGACACCGTGGCCGTGCCGGTCCGCGCCGGCGCCCTGCACCTGCCCACGCTCGGCCGGCTCGACGTCGCGGCACGGACCGGCGAGGTGCTGGTCACCGGTGCCCGCGAGGGCTTCACCGTGCGGACCGCCGACGGCGAGGCGGTGACCGTCGCCGCCGAGGGCCGGGCGGACCCGCGCTGGCAGCCCGTCCGGCGGATCCGGCTCGCCGGCGGCTGGACCGTCGCGCTGGAGGACACCGACCCGCAGCGCGACAGCCACCAGTGGCCGGTCGAGGACCGCCTCGGCGAGGCCGAACTGCAGGCCTGGACCGGGGCGTTGCGGGAGGCGACGGAGCTGCTCGACCGTGACCTGCCCGGCTACGCGCAGGGCCTGCGGGCGGGGCTGAGCACCGTCACCCCGCTGCGCCCGGGCCCGCCCGGACGTGACGTCAGCGCCGCCGCCCGGCAGGCGTTCGGGGCGGTCGGGATCGCCCGCCCGGCCACCGCGCCGACCCTCGCGCTGCTGCTGGCGCACGAGTTCCAGCACGTCAAGCTGGGTGCGGTGCTGGACCTGGTCGATCTCTACGACCCCGCCGACACCGCGCTCTACGACGCCCCCTGGCGGCCCGACCCGCGCCCGTTCGAAGGCCTGTTCCAGGGCACCTACGCCCATCTCGCGGTGACCGCCTTCTGGGGCGCCCGGGTCCGCGGCTACGACGGCCTGCCGGGGGAGGCCGCCGACCACGCCCGGGCGCAGTTCGCACTCTGGCGCGGGTACACCGCCGAGGCGGTCGAACGACTCGCCGGCTCGGGTTCGCTGACCGCCCTCGGATCGCGCTTCGCCGACGGCATGCGGGCGAACGTCCGCCCCTGGCTGGAGGTCCCGCTGCCGGGGGCGGCCGAGGACGGCGCCCGGCGGGCCCGCCGGGCCCGGCAGCCGACCGCGGGAACCACCGGGACCGGCTGACCGGCCGGCCCCCTCCGTCCGGCCGCCCGTACGGCCGACCGAACCGTTCGGCCGGTTGATCGAGTGCTGCTCCCGCCCGGACCGCCCGACCGCCCGTCACGGGGGCGGTCGGGAGCCGGTCACCCGCCCGGTCGTTTCCGCTGTACTCTCGCCCCCGCCCCGGCACCGCGGACCCCCTGCGGAGCCACACACCCCCCGGGAACCGCCATCCTCACCCACACGCGCACCGAGGGCGCCGCGACCGCCACCGAGCGTGCCGTGCCGCCCGGGCAGGACATAGCGCAAAATGTCATGACCAGGCGTCAGCTCACCGACCGGCTCGCGGAGTTCGGCGTGCGCCCGGGCGAGGTGCTGCTCGTGCAGGCCTCGCTGCGCGCCCTCGGTCCGGTGGCCGGCGGGGGCGACACGGTGGTCGCGGCGCTGCTGGAGGTGCTCGGCCCCCGGGGCACCCTGGTGGCCTACACCTCGACCCCGGAGAACTCCTCCACCTCCCGGCTGGTCACCACCATGATGCGGGGCTGGACACCCGAGCAGGTCAGCGCCTGGCGGGCGGCAATGCCTCCGTTCGACCCGGACGAGACGCCGGCCTCACCGACCGTGGGCCGGCTCTCCGAGCTGGTCCGCACCCACCCGGGCGCGCTGCGCAGCAGTCACCCGCAGTCCTCCTTCGCGGCGGTCGGCGCCCGTGCCAAGGAGATCACCGAGCTGCACGAACTGACCTGCCACCTCGGTGAGCGCTCCCCGCTCGGACGGCTGTACGAGATCGGCGCGCGCGTTCTGACCATCGGTGTGCCGATGGCCAAGTTCACCGCGTTCCACCTGGCCGACCTGCGGGTGCCGGACGGGCGCGTGCGCCACTACGGCTGTGTGGTCAGGGACGGCGAGGGCAGCCGCTGGATCCACTTCGACGGCCCGCACCTGGACGACCTGCACTTCCAGGAACTGGGCGACGAAGTCCTGCGGGTGGCCACCGGGGTGGTGGAGGCGCGCATCGGCGGCGCCGACTGCCGGCTGATCCCGATGCGCGAGGCGGTCGACCTCGCCGTCCCCGTCCTGCTGCGCCGCCGCGGCACGACCCCGCCGGAGTAGCGGGCCGGGTCGTGCGGGGGCGTTCGTTTCGGTCATGTCAATCCGTGCCACCCGTTGTGCTATTCCATTGGGGCGGCAGTCGTTCCTACACTGAAGCCCCGCGTACGGGGACTCGCGGTGAAGAGGTTGCCGGCGAGCCAGGGGGAGGCGCGTGTGAACGACCATGGCTGGGACGAGGACGCCGCCCGGCCGTACTTCTTCCTCAGCTACGCCCACACCCCGAGAGCGGGGGCGCGCGGCGCGGGTGACCCCAACCACTGGGTGCGGCAGCTGTACCGGGACCTCTGCGAGGCGGTGCTCCAACTCACCACCGTGCCCGCGGGAGTGCCGGTCGGGTTCATGGACGAGTCCATGCACCAGGGGGAGTTGTGGGCCGAGCGGCTCTCCGAGGAGCTGGCCACCTGCCGGGTCTTCGTGCCGCTGTACTCGCCGCGCTACTTCAACAGCGTGCCGTGCGGGCAGGAGTGGCACTCCTTCACCCGGCGCCCGGTCTACCCGGCGAACCTCGACTCGGAGCGGACCAGCGGGATCGTACCGGTGCTCTGGGCGCCGATGAGCCGCTACAAGCTGCCCCGGGTGGCGAGCGAACTCCAGTTCAACCACACCAGTTTCGGGCCGGACTACGCCACCGAGGGCCTGTACGCGCTGATGAAGCTCAGCTACTTCCGCGCCGCCTACGAACTCGCCGTGCACCGGCTGGCCCGGCGGATCGTCGAGGTCGCCGAGGAGACGGTGATCCCGGTCGGGCGCCGGCTGGACTTCAACGCCCAGCCCAGCGCCTTCGACGTCACCGCGCCCACCAAGCAGCTGCGGATCTCCGTCCTCGCCTACCACCAGGGCGAGCTGCCGGCGGACCGCAACCCCGACTACTACGGTGCCAAGCGCACCGACTGGCACCCCTACCGGCCCGCGGCCGCCCGCCCGCTGGCCGAGCACGCGGTGCGACTGGCCCGGCAGCTGGGGTTCCAGGCCACCGTGCACGAGTTCGACGACGAGGCCGAGGCGATCATCGCGGGCAGCGAACCCAGCGCGCCCGGCCTGCTGCTGCTGGACCGCTGGGCGCTCCAGGACGAGCGGCGGCGCGAGCTGGTCCGGCGCTTCGACCGCTCGGACTCCACCTGGGTGAGCGTCCTGGAGCCGTGGAACCTGGACGACCCGGACTGCGTCGAGCGGCACCGGGAGATGGGCGAACTCAGCGACCAGATCCTGAGGATCACCCACCGGTCGGCCCGGCCCAGCTTCCTCGGCGCCGCCGGCGGGACGCCCGGGCTGGGCAGTCTGGAGGAGTTCGACGACGCGCTGCCGCGGGCCGCGATGAAGGCCAAGTACGCGTTCGAGGGCCGGACCAGGACCGAGCCCGACGAACCGGCGCCACCGCGGCCCAATCTGCGCGACGCCTTCCGGCCGGGGCGCGGGCGGGACGGGCCGGGCTCCGCTCCCTTCGGCCACGACGACCACCCAGCCAGCGACTCAGGCGACCGCCCGGACGACGGGACGCCGCCCGGGGGAGGAACCGCATGAGCGAGCGAAGCGAGCGAATCATCGAGGGGCGCGTGTCTCGCGAAGCGACCGCCGAGTGCAGCGAGGTGGGCGCAATGAGTGAGCGAAGCGAGCGAATCATCCAGGGGTGCGCGTCTCGCGAAGCGACCGCCGAGTGCAGCGAGGTGGGCGCATGAGCGAGAACCGCACCAGGAACCTCCGCATCGGCGGGCTGACCGCGGCCGAACTCGCCGCCCAGCGCGAGGCGGAGCAGGACCGGCAGGGTCGGGTCATCACCTTCTACTCCTACAAGGGCGGCACCGGGCGCACCATGGCGCTGGCCAACACCGCCTGGATCCTGGCGGCCAACGGCTTCCGGGTGCTCACCGTGGACTGGGACCTGGAGGCGCCGGGCCTGGCCAAGTTCTTCCACCCGTTCCTCGACCCGGCGGTGCTGGCCGGCACCACCGGGATGATGGACCTGATCGCCGAGTACCGGGAGGAGGCGCTGCGGCCGGTCGAGCACGAGGAGGGCTGGCACCTCGACTTCGCCCGGGTGCACCCGCACGCGCTCTCGCTCTCCTGGCCGCTGTTCCCCGGCGGCGGGAGCCTGGACTTCCTCTCCGCCGGCCAGTTCAACCGGGACTACTCCGAGGCCGTCACCCACCTGGACTGGGACATCTTCTACGACCGCTTCGACGGCGGGCAGTTCTTCGACGCGCTCAAGGCCGACATGAGCAAGCGCTACGACTACGTGCTGATCGACTCCCGCACCGGCCTCTCCGACATCGCCGAGATCTGCACCGTCCAGATGCCCGACGACCTGGTGGTCTGCTTCACCCTGAGCGACCAGTCGATCGACGGCGCCTCCCGGATCGCCCAGCACATCCACGACCGCTACCGCGAGCGCGGCATCCGCATCCTGCCGGTGCCGATGCGCATCGACGAGGGCGAGAAGGAGAAGGCGGACGCCGGCCGGGCACTGGCCCGGATCCGCTTCGACGGCCTGCCGGCCGGCCTCTCGGGCGAGGAACTGGCCCACTACTGGGGCTCGGTGGAGATCCCGTACCGGCCGTTCTACGCCTACGAGGAGATCCTGGCGACCTTCGGCGACCAGGGGGGCGCCCAGACCTCGATGCTGGCCGCCTGCGAGCGGCTGACCGGTGTGATCACCAACGGCCGGGTCGCCTCGCTGCCGACGGTCGACGAGGAGGTGCGGCTGCGCTACGTCGACGCCTTCACCCGGCGCCGCCCGTCCGTCCCGGCCGACCTCTACCTCTCCTACGTCCCCGAGGACCGGATGTGGGCGGACTGGATCGAGTCGGTGCTGACCAGGGCCGGCTTCCGGGTGCTGCCCCGGGACCTCAGCGCCGGCTCCGACCCGCGCCACGAGACCGAACGCGGCATCGACGCCGCCTACCGGACGGTCGCCGTGCTCTCGCCCGCCTACCAGCGCTCGCCGCAGGCCCGTGCGCTCTGGGAGTCCGTGGTCAGCTCCGACCCGTCCGGCACCCGCCGCCAGCTGGTCCCGGTCCGGGTCGGCGACGTCCGGCTCACCGCGCCGTTCAGCAACCGCAACCCGGTCGACCTGGTCGGCCGGGACGAGACGGCGTCCGTGCAGACCCTGCTGCGCGCCCTCGGCCGGGCCGACGTGCCGCTCGCCGAGACCACCGGCACCGGCCCGCGCTTCCCCGGCAGCAAGCCGCAGGTCTGGGACGTGCCGCCGCGCAACCCCTCCTTCACCGGGCGGGCCGCCGTCCTGGAGCAGCTGCGCAACCAGCTGCGCGGCGGGATGGCCGCCGTCCTGCCCACCCCGCAGACGCTGTACGGGCTCGGCGGCGTCGGCAAGACCCAGGTGGCGCTGGAGTACGCGCACCGCTTCATGTCCGACTACGACCTGGTCTGGTGGATCGACGCGGAGCAGACCGAGCTGGTCGCCCCGGCGCTGGCCGACCTGGCCCGCCGGCTCGGCCTGCGGGTGGGCGACTCCGTCACCGAGGCGGCCGAGGCGGCCCGGGAGGCGCTGCGCCGCGGCGTGCCCACCGCCCGCTGGCTGCTCATCTTCGACAACGCCGACGAACCGGCCGAGATCCGCCGGTTCTTCCCCGGCGGCTCCGGCCACATCCTGGTCACCTCCCGCAACCAGGCCTGGTCCGGGCACGCGGAGGCGCTGGAGGTGGACGTCTTCACCCGCGGCGAGAGCGTCGAGCACCTGTGCCGCCGCGCCCGCGGGCTCTCCCGCTCCGACGCCGACCGGGTCGCCGAGGCGGTCGGCGACCTGCCGCTGGCCGTCGAGGTCGCCGCCGCCTGGCTGGACACCACCGGCACGCCGGTGGACACCTACGTCGCCCAGCTGCAGGCCGAGGCCGCCCGCGCGCTGGCCGGCGCCCGCCCGGCCGACTACCCGACGCCGGTCGGCGCGACCTGGAACGTCTCGATCGGCCGGCTGCGCACGCAGTCCCCGGCGGCGGTGCGGCTGCTCCAGCTCTGCGCCTTCTTCGCGCCGGAGCCGATCTCGATGAACCTGTTCTACAGCGACCAGATGATCCGCGCGCTGGTGCAGTACGACGCCGACCTCAGCGACAAGTTCATGCTGGGCAAGGTGATCCAGGCGATCGGCCGGTACGCGCTCGCCAAGGTCGACGCCGGCACCAACAGCTTCCAGGTGCACCGGCTGGTCCAGGCCGTGATCCGGGCCGAGATGACCGAGGACGAGCAGGAGATCGCCGTCCACGAGGTGCACCGCATCCTCACCGGCGCCCGGCCCGTCCTCGGCGACACCGACGACCCGGCCAACTGGCCCGCCTTCGACGAGATCTGGCCGCACCTGTCGCCCTCCAAGGCGCACAACTGCGACGAGGCGGACACCCGGCAGCTCCTCATCGACCGCGTCCGCTACCTGTGGAAGCGCGGTGAGCTGGACCGCGCCCGGGACCTCGGCCACGCGCTGGACGCGGAGTGGACCGGCAAGCTCGGCGAGGACGACCGGCAGACCCTGCTGCTGCGCTTCCAGCTCGCCAACGTGCTCCGCTCGCAGGGCAACTACGCCGAGGCGCTGGCCCTGGACGAGTCCACCCTGGAGCGCCAGCGGGCCCTGCTGGGCGAGCACCACCCGTACACCCTGATGACCGCGGGCTCGCTCGGCGCCGACCGCCGGGCCCTCGGCCGGTTCCAGGAGGCGCTCGACCTGGACCGCGAAATCCTGGACCAGTTCCGGGAGTTGTTCGGCGACGACAACCCGCGCACGCTCTCCATGGCGAACAACCTGGCCATCGACTACCGGCTGGTCGGCGACAGCGAGGCCGCCCGCGAACTCGACCAGGAGACCCTGGACCGGCGCACCGCGGTGCTCGGCCCGCGCCACCCGTACACCCTCTCCACCAAGTCCAACCTGGCCCGTGACCTGCGCGAACTCGGTGACTACCGGGGCTCGGTGGAGCTGCTGCAGGAGGTCACCAACGACCTCGGCGACGTGCTGGACCCGGACCTGCCGGAGAACCTGCGCAACGCCAAGTCGCTGGCCGTCTCGCTGCGCCGCACCGGCCAGCTGGCCGAGGCCCGCCGGATCACCAAGGAGACCTACGAGCGCTACCTGGAGCGGTACGGCGCCGACGCCCCCGACGCACTGGCCTGCGCGCTCAACCTGGCCGCCGACCACAGCGCCTCCGGCGACAAGGAGGCCGCCCGCGACCTCTGCACCACCGTGTACGAGGGCCACCGCCGGCTGTTCGGCGAGGAGCACCCCTTCACCCTGGCCTGCGCCAACAACCTCGGCATCTACCTGCGGGGCAGCGGCGACATCCCGGGGGCCATCGAGCGCGGCCGGGACACCGTGGACGGGCTCACCCGTTCGGTCGGCCCGGAGCACCCGTACACCCTCAACGCGATGATCAACCTGGCCAACGCCCACGGGGACGCCGGCCAGGTCGGCCTCGCCGAGGAGTTGGGCCGCCGCGCGTACTCGGGCCTGTGCGAGCGCTACACGCCCCGCCACCCGGACGCGGTGGCCTGCGAGGCCAACCTGGCCGTCACCCTGCGCGCCGCCGGGCGGCACAGCCAGGCCGCCGAGCTGCGCGCCCGGGCGATCGCCGAGCTGATCCGCCAGTTCGGCGAGGAGCACCCCAACACCGTGGCGGCCCGCGGCTGGAAGCGGATCAACCGCGACCTGGAGCCGCAGCCGGTGTGACGTCGGGGCGTCACCGGGAGGACAGGACGCGGACGGCCGCCCGCAGGGCCCGGAGCGTATGCTTCGGGCCCTATGAGCGAGCAGCCCCTGCCCCCGGTCCTGGTCACCCGCCGCCTCGCCCCCGGGGTGATCGAACGGCTCACCGCGCGGCACGCCGTGACGCAGCACGACTCGGACCTGCCGATGGCGCGCGGAGAACTGCTGGCGGCCGTCCGCGGCCGGTCGGCGGTGATCACCACCCTGGACGACGTGGTGGACGGCGCGTTCCTGGACGCGGCCGGCCCCGGCCTGCGCATCGTGGCCAACCACGCGGTCGGGCACCACAACGTCGACCTCGCGGCCTGCGCCGAGCGCGGCGTGCTGGTCAGCAACACCCCCGGGGTGCTCACCGCCGCCACCGCCGACATGGCCTGGGCACTGCTGCTGGCCGCCACCCGCCGGCTCGGCGAGGGCGAGCGGCTGCTGCGCTCCGGGCAGCCCTGGGCCTGGGCGCCGAACTTCCTGCTCGGCCTGGAGCTCACCGGCACCCCGCTGGGCGTCCTCGGCATGGGCCGGATCGGGCAGGCGGTGGCCCGCCGGGCCCGCGGCTTCGACATGCCGGTGAGCTACCACAACCGCCGCGAGCTGCCCCCGGAGCAGGCCGAGGGCGCCGAGTGGCTGCCGCTGGAGGAACTGCTCGCGCGGTCCACCGTGCTGGTGGTCACCTGCCCGCTCGGCCCCGGCACCCGGCACCTGCTGGACGCCCGCCGGCTGGCCCTGCTGCCGCCCGGCGCGGTCGTGGTGTCGATGACCGCCGGGGTGGTGGACGAGCAGGCGCTGGCCGCCGCGCTGGAGTCGGGCGCGCTGTTCGCCGCCGCGGTGGACAACTTCGAGCGCGAGCCGGCGGTGCCGTCCGCGCTGCTCGCCCAGGAGCGGGCGGTGCTGGCGCCGCATCTTGGCAGCGCCACCGTGCGGACCAGGCAGGCGATGGGCGGCCTGGCGGTGGAGAACGTCCTGGCGGTACTGGCGGGCGGCGCGCCGGTCACCCCGGTCGCCCCGGTCACGGCCTGAACGGCCCTGCGGGTAGGTCCTGCGGGTGAGTCCGGCCGGGCCCGTCACGGCCCGGCCGGTCGGGCCGGACGGCCCGAGCGGTCAGGCCGTCCGAGCCCGAGCGGGCACGCGGTCAGGGCCTGAGCGGGCCACCCGGCGGCAGGCCGGCCGAGGTGTGGCCGGCCGCCCAGGCCAGGGCGGTCGTCATCACCCGGAAGGCGCCGAAGTGCGCGGCGCCGGGCTCCAGGAAGAGCGCGGCCCCGGGGATGTGGTCGCCCAGCCAGCGCGAGTGCTCGACCGGGGAGAACTGGTCGTCCGCGCCGTGCCAGAGCCAGGTCGGCACGGTGATGTCGTGGACCTTGAAGCCCCAGTCGGCGGTGAACGCCAGCACGTCGTCGATCCAGCCGTCGGCGCCGTGCCGGAACGCCTCGCGGTAGTTGCTCTGCAGCATCCTGCGCAGCCCGGTGTCGGCGACCACCTCCCGGTCGGTGGGCGGCAATTCCGGCCGCAAGCCCTTCAGCAGCCGGCCCGGGTCGGCCCTGATCTGCTCGGACCGGAACCGCATCGAGTCGGCGATCCGGCCGTGCCCGCGCTCGGCCTCCCGGTACGCCCGGATGTTGGAGGGGGTCATCCCGCCGTACCAGTCCAGGCCGACCGCGTTCCGGGGCGCCAGGCCGACCAGGACGGCCACCCGACCGACCCGGTCGGGCAGCAGCGCCGCGCAGGCCAGCGCGTGCGGGCCGCCGCCGGAGCGGCCCAGCACCGCGAAGTCGGTGAGCCCGAGCTCGTCCGCGATGGTCCGCACGTCGGCGGCGGCCGCGCTCACCCGGCGGCCGGGCAGTCGGGTGGAGTCGCCGTAGCCCGGCCGGTCGAAGGAGATCAGCCGGACGCCCAGGCGGTAGAGCACGGTGCTGCGGGGGTGCGGGCCGACCCGGCTGCCGGGCGTGCCGTGCATCAGGAACACCGGCCGGCCGCGCGGGTCGCCCACGATCTCGACGGCGAGGGCGCGGCCGTCGGCCGTCTTGACCATCCGTAATGACACGCGCGGCCTCCTCAGGCTCCGGTCCGGTCTCCGGTCAGGCTCTGTCAGTGGTCCCGGTCGGTCGTGCCGCGGACCTCGCGGCGGGCCTGCCAGGTGGTGTGCTCCCGGGAGACCGCGTCCTCGGCGTCGCGGGCCAGCCGGGCCCAGATCTCCTCGGCGTCGGCCGACCCGACGTCCAGTCCGGTCAGCTGGCGGCGGATCAGCTCCAGCTCCTCGGCGGCCAGGGCGTAGGCGGCGGCCAGCGGCCGGTACTGGCGCAGCTGGGCCCAGGCGGTGACCGAGGCGGCCACCGCGGAGACCGTGCCGAGCGCGTCGTAGCGGAACCAGCCCATCGCCCGCAGGACCGCCAGCACCAGGCCGAGCAGCGGCAGCACCACGCCCAGCACGCCGGTCCAGAAGCCGGCCCGGGCGCAGTACCGGGCCTTGGCCCGGTACCAGCCGTGCTGCACCTGGATCCGCTCCCGCAGGTACACCTCGCGGCGCACCGCCAGCGGCTGGGCGCGCAGTCCGCGCATCGCCTCGGTGACCCCGGCGCCGGCGTCCGGGCCGCCGCTCCCGGGGTCCGCCGCGGTGCCGGTCGCCGCGTCCCCGGCGGCCGGGCCGAGCGCGCGGCTGCCCCGGAAGGCGTTCAGCACCCGGCCGAGCTGGAAGCGGTACAGGCCCTCGGCGTCCGGCAGGCTGCGCGGCGGCGGTTGGTACGCGTCGGCCCGGACGGCGAACTTCCAGGCCAGCGTCTTCACCGACTCGGCGGCCGCCCGGCCCTCGTACCAGAGGCCCTGCGGGTTCTGCCGGCTGATCACCAGGGCGAGGACGATCGCGCCGAGGTAGGCGACGGCGGCCGGCCAGGCCCAGGGCTCGCCGTCGGCGGAGCCGGCCGCGGCGGCGACCACGAGCAGCGCCAGCTCCCAGGCGGAGAGCAGCACGGACCGGCGCTGCCCCTGCAGCGAGGCGGAGTCGGCGACCCGGAACAGCTCGGGCAGCAGCTCCTGCTCGTGCACCCATCCCCTCGGACCCGCACCCGACGCCATCCTCGGCCCCCACCCGTCGCTCCGGTCGCACCGCTCTCCTGCCCCGGTCGCCCGGCCGGTACGCCCGGCCGGGGCCCGGCCCCGCCGCATTGGCCGGGATACCGCCGGAGGTTGTCCCATACCGTGACACTCCGGCGGGCCGCAGGGGCGGCTCAGTAGGTGTAGAAGATCCGCTCCGCGTTGTCGGCCATCTGCTTGGCGTTCCACTCGGTGCCGCCGGGCACGTTGCCGGAGCGGAACAGCGGCGGGGCGGTGCCGTTGCCGTCGGCCGCCGCGTCGGCCAGCCGGCCGACCGCCGAGGCGACCACGGCCTGCATCAGCGCGCTGGTGACGATGGTGGAGACCGGGCCGAAGGTGGTCTCGGCGGCCGGGTGGGTCAGCTCGCCGTCGCCGACCGCGATCTTGTTGTCCAGGACGACGTCGCAGTGGTCCTTCAGATAGGTGCCGGACGGGTGCGCCGAGGGGACCTCTGCCGGGTACGCCAGCGAGGTCACCCCCACCACCTTCAGGCCGCGGGCCCGGGCGTACTGGGCCAGCTCGACCGGCATGATCTGGCGGCCGGAGAGCGAGATGACGAAGAGCAGGTCCCCGGCGGTGGCCGGGGTGAGGTCGAGGGTGGTGGTGGCCAGGCCGGAGACCCGCTCCAGCGCGCTGGCGAGCGGGGCCGGCATCACCGTCACCCCGGCCATCCCGGGGACGTCCAGCAGGTTGACCGGGACGAGCCCGCCGGCCCGGTAGACCACGTCCTGGGCGGCGAGCGAGGAGTGGCCGGAGCCGAAGGTGAAGACCCGGCGCCCCTCGCTGATCGCCTCGGCCAGCAGTGCGGCGGCCGCCTCGATGCTCCCGGCCTCCTCGGCGTGGACCCGCCGCAGGTGCTCGATCGCGGCGTCGAAGTACCGGCCGACCAGGTCGCTCATCTGTTGCCTTCGCTCTCTGCCGGTGGGGGAGCCGGCCGGATGGGACGGTCCGGTGGTCCGGACCGCCGATGGAGAAAGCTACGGCGAGCACGGTGCTGCCTCACCGGTGTCGCTGTCAACAGGAACGAAAACCCGCCCCCGAAGCCCCTGCGCGGACCCGGTTGCCCGCCCGGTACGTCAGAATTGGCGTTGAGGACACCGAGGAACGGAGCCAGCGGCGATGTCTGGGCTGATCGACACCACTGAGATGTACCTTCGCACCATCCTGGAGCTGGAGGAGGAGGGCATCACCCCGATGCGCGCCCGGATCGCCGAGCGTCTGGAGCAGAGCGGCCCCACGGTCAGCCAGACGGTCGGGCGAATGGAGCGGGACGGGCTGCTGCAGGTCGCGGGCGACCGTCACCTCGAACTCACCGAGGAGGGCCGCCGGCTCGCGGTGCGGGTGATGCGCAAGCACCGCATCGCCGAGTGCCTGCTGGTCGACGTGATCGGGCTGGAGTGGGAGCAGGTGCACGAGGAGGCCTGCCGCTGGGAGCACGTGATGAGCGAGACGGTCGAGCGCAAGGTGCTCGCCATGCTCGGTCACCCCACCCAGTCCCCGTACGGGAACCCGATCCCCGGTCTGGACGAGCTGGGGGACGCCAAGGCGGAGGGCGAGGGCTTCGACGCCGCGCTCGTCCCGCTGGACACGGTGCGGCCGGGCGACGGCGGCGCCAACGTGGTGGTCCGCCGGATCGGCGAGCCGATCCAGACCGACGGCGAGCTGATGCGCACGCTGCGCCGGGCCGGGATCCGGCCGGGGTCGACGGTGCGGGTCTCCGCCGGGGTCGGCGGGGTGCTGGTGGGCACCGGCGACAACACGGCCGAGCTGGGCAAGGAGATCGCCGCGCACGTCTTCGTCGCGCAGGCCTGACCGGCGCGGGGGCGGCGCGCCCGCGGGCGCGGTGCCACCCGGTGGCCAGGGGCCGTGACGGCCCGGTGCCGTGACGACACGAGGCAATGAGCAGGGCCCGGTGCTCCCGCGCACCGGGCCCTGCTCGTCCTCCCCGTCCCTCCCGCTCCCGCAGCACCGGCCTCCCCGAACCCGGCCGGTGCCACGGCCCCCCGCGCTCCCCTCCTGTTCCCTCCCGTCCCCTCCGTTCCCCCCTGGTTCCCCTCCGGCCCCTCCCGCTCCCTCCCGTTTCCCCTCCGACCGCCTCACCCGGCTTCCCCGTCCGAGCGACCCTTCCGGCGTCCCCTCTCGGTGGAATTCCTCCCCTCGGCAGATCATGGCAATCCTTGAGCGTTGTCACTCGTACGAGGGGCTTGTGCCGTTGACCAGCGGGTACATCGAAGCCTTATCCGCACATGCGTCTGACGGGCCCCGTCTCCGGTGGGAGGCAAGGCCCGTCAGTCGCGCGCGGGGTGTCGCGCATCGCACGCCCTCACCCGATAGGCGTAGGGCGGCCGTTCACGGGGTGGTGAATCATTCGGCTGAACCCGGCCGGACCCTCGCTCCGGGGCGGCGCGGCCCCGGAGCGGCCGGCCTCAGCGCACCGCCGCCGGCTGGGCCGGCTGGGGGCGGGCCGAGGGCGCCTCGCGGCCGCACGCGTACGCCAGCGGGCTGATCAGCTCGGCGGCGTCGGGCAGCCAGCGGTTCAGCGCGGAGGGCGAGCGGGCCCACTGGGCGAAGCCGCTCGGGCCGACCCGGGAGGGCGGGGCCACCGTCCAGTCGCCCTCGCCGCGGGCCACCAGGTCCAGCCGGCCCGCCGGCCAGCCGAGCCTGCGCAGCATCTCCGGCAGCTTGGCCGCCACTCCGGGCAGGACCAGGAAGTGCAGCCGCCGCCCGGACCGCCCGGGCGCGGCCGGGACGGCGACCACCGGGCCGAGCTGGAGGTCCATCCGCTCCATCCGGGCCAGCGCCAGACAGCCGGCCACCTCCGGCACGTCCAGGACGTCGAAGGACCGGCCGGTGGGCAGCAGGATCGAGGCGTCGGGCCGCTCGGTCCACCAGCGCCGCACCGCTCCCGGACCGGCGCTCGCCTTGCGGGCCCAGTCCGCGTCGATCGGGTGCGCACCGGGCAGCGGGCAGCGCTCGTCGCCGCAGGAGCAGCGGGCCGGCCCGTCGCCGTCGATCAGCCAGGCGCCCGGGGCGACCTCCCAGTGGCGGTTCTCGGCATAGCTGACGGCTTCGATGAGCAGCGGGGGGAGTCCGGCGTTGCCGCCCTGGTCGGGGGAGTCTGGGATGTCTTCCACGCGCTGCTCAACTACCGTGCGTGAGGCTGGTTACGGCCCGGCGGGAGCGGGTCTGTCGCGCGGCACCAATTGTCACCCGAACCGGTGAGGCAACCGAGTTGGGTTGGGCAGAGGTGGGCGCAGTGGGGGCGCACGGGAGCATTAACCAGGGCGCGTGGGGGGTGGGGATCGTCACCGTGGGTATCCCGGTGGCGTTGCTGATCGCTAACCTGGTGTCAGATTCCTTGGACGGTCGGACAGTCGGCAACAGATCAGCAGAATCGTCGCCCGCCGGCCGGGACCGGAGGGTGTGGGGAGGCGAAGCCAATGGCCGCGAGACCACTTGTCGCACGACAGCCCAACGAGCGTCTGCAGCAGCTGATCCAGGAGGCCAGCTGCTCGAACGCCGGCCTGGCGCGGAGGGTCAACCTCTGCGGGGCCGAGCACGGCCTGGACCTGCGGTACGACAAGACCTCCGTCGCGCGCTGGCTCCGTGGCCAGCAGCCGCGCGGGCAGGCGCCGGCGGTCATCGCCGAGGCGCTCGGGCGCAAACTGGGGCGAGGTGTGTCGGTCGAGGAGATCGGCATGGCCGACGGCAAGAACCTCAGCTCCGGGATCGGGCTGCAGTTCGCGCCGACGCTGAACGCCGCGCTGGAGCAGGTCTGCGAGCTCTGGCGCAGCGACGTCGGCCGGCGGGACTTCCTGACCGGGGCGACGGTGGCGGCCTCCGCCCTGGTCGAGCCCAGCCGGGACTGGCTGATCACCCCGCCCGACCCGGTGGTGGCGCGCACCGGCGGACCGCGGGTCGGCCCGACGGACGTCGCGGCCATCAAGGCCACCACGGCGATGCTGGTCGACCTGGACCACCGCTTCGGCAGCGGGCACGTCCGCCCGGTGGTCGTCCACTACCTCAACAGCGTGGTCTCCGGGCTGCTCGGCGGCGCCTACCGGGAGGAGACCGGGCGGCAACTCTTCGCGGCGGTCGCCCGGTTGACCGAGCTGGCCGGCTACATGGCGGTGGACACCGGGCAGCCGGGGCTGGCCCAGCGCTACTACATCCAGGCGCTCCGGCTCGCCCAGGCGGCCGACGACCGCGGCTACGGCGGGTACGTGCTGGCGGCCTCGATGAGCCACCTGGCGGCGACGCTCGGCAACCCGCGCGAGATCGCCCAACTCGCCCGCGCCGCACAGGAGGGCGCCCGTTCGGTGGCCACCCCGACGGCGATGGCGATGTTCTACGCGGCCGAGGCGCGCGGTCACGCCCTGCTCGGCGACGCCCGCTCCTGCGAGGCGGTGGCCGCCAAGGCGCTGGAGGCCATGGAGAAGCGCCGCCCGGAGGACGACCCGGACTGGATCGTCCACTTCGACGACGCCTACCTGGCGGACGAGCTGGCCCACTGCCACCGGGACTTGGAGCAGGCCGGCCAGGCCGAGCACTACGCCCGGCGGGCGCTCGACCTGCACCCGCCGACCAGGGTCCGGCGCCGTGCGGTGGACTTGGTGCTGCTGGCGACGGCCCAACTCCAGCAACGGGACCTGGAGCGGGCCTGCGAGACGGGCGCGCAGGCGGTCCGGCTGCTGAGCGGGCTGCGGTCCAATCGGGGCGTCGAGTACCTGGACGAGTTCCGGCGCCGGCTGGAGCCGTTCCGGGAGCAGCGGGTGGTCCGCGAGTTCCAGGCCCGGGCCGAGGCGGAGGCCGCCTGACCGGGGGCGCCGCGCGGCGCGTGAGGGGCCGGTGAGGGATGGACCGCCCACGTGGTCACCCGGTTCGGTGAACCGGTAGCGTGGGCGCGACGTCCAAGGAACTGTGATGCCCCCAAGAACCGACGAGATGTGGTCCGCCGTCAGCGCGCGGTCGTGCACAGGTGAGGAATCGCGTTGAGCCAGCGCCGCTCGTACCCCAACTCGGGTGACTTCAACCTGGACGACCTGTTCCGCCCCGAGCCCGGTCAGCCACCGGGTCCGGGTGCCCAGGGCCAGCAGCCGCCCCAGCAGCCCGGCCAGCCCGGTGCGCAGCCGCCGGCCGGCCAGCCGCACTTCCCGCCGGCCGGGCAGCCCTCCGGGCAGCCCGAGTACCTCGGCGAGGGCGCGCACGCGCTGCCGACGCAGGCCCTCCCGGCCCAGGGCGCTCCCTGGGGCGGCGCACCGCAGCGCGGGTACGGCGCGCCGCAGCCCGGCCAGGCGCCGGAGACGCAGTACCTGCCGCCCTACCCCTCGGGGGACCCGCAGGCGGCCGGCTACCCGGCGCAGCCCGGCTACCAGCAGCCCGCCCCGGGCTATCCGCAGCAGCCGGACCACGGCTACCCGGCCTACCAGCAGACCCCGCAGGAGTACCCGGCCCCGCAGGAGTACGGCGGGCAGGACTACGCGACCGCCCAGGTCACGGTCCGCGGCGGCGGCAACGGCGGACGCTCCTCCGGCAAGCTGATCATCGGCGGTGTGGTGGCCGGTTGCGTGGCCGCCGGCATCCTGGTCGCCGTCCTGATGAGCGGCGGCGACGACGACAAGGCCGGCCAGGAGAAGAAGGCCGCCCCGGTGGTCACCGGCAGCAGCACGGCCGGCGGCTCGCCGGCCGCGAGCGCTTCGGCGGCGGGTGTCAGCCCGGAGGTCAAGGCCCAGGCCCAGGCCCTCTCCGACCTGCTGGGCACCGCCAACGACAGCCGCCAGGCGGTGATCGGTGCGGTCGCCTCGGTCCAGAAGTGCGACAAGCTGCCGGAGTCCCAGCAGGCGCTGACCGACGCCGCGGGCAAGCGCCGGGAGCTGCAGACCAAGCTCGCCGCCCTCAAGACGGACAAGCTGCCCAGCGGCCCGCAACTGGTCGAGCAGCTCAACGCGGCCTGGCAGGCCTCGGCGACCGCCGACGACGAGTACGCGGCCTGGGCCGCCGACGCGCAGAGCGCCTGCGATCCCAAGAAGATCGACAACCAGCACTACAAGAACGCGGTCCAGGCCAGCGGAACCGCCACCAACGCGAAGAAGCAGGCCTCCGGCCTCTGGAACGCCATCGCCGGCCAGACCGGCCTGCCGAACCGCGGCGACGGGGACCTGTAGCTCGCCCGCTCGCCTCCGGGGCGCTTGACCCGGTGCCGACGGTCGGCGCTCCGTCGCTCTCCCCCAGCCTCCGGCCGGGGATGCCCCCAACGTCGCTCCGTCCCTTGCCCTCCTTGCCCGGCATCGGGCAGGAGGGGCCCACCCTTTCGGCACCGGCGCGGCCCTTCGGCTCGGGGCGGGGACTCGCCCGCTCGCCGCCGGGCGGGCAGGGGCGGGCAGGGACGGGAAGGGGCCGTCGCCGGTCGCCCGGGACGGCCCCTCACACCGCCGGCAGCCGTCAGGCCGGCGGCCGGCCTCCGGTGAGCACCCAGCGGACGTCCACGAAGCCCGGCTGCTGCAGGGTCATCCGTCCGCCCTTGACCACCTGGTAGGTCACCCAGGTGTTGACCAGCCGCGGCGACTCGGTGCTGGGCAGCATGTTGGTGGTGCCCCAGTTCAGCGGCGGGGTGAGCCCGACGTCGATCTGCTCGCCGCCGTCCAGCAGCGAGGTCACCGTCTTGGTGGTGAGCGGCCGCCCGGCGGCGGTCAGCCGCTCGGACACCTGGCGGAAGACCTCGTAGGCGACCCAGGTGGTCTGCACCCCGGGGTCGGAGACGTCGACGTCCCGGCCGCCGGAGGAGTCACCGCGCACCACCGAACGCAGTGCGTCCCAGATCTTGGCGGACTCCGGCGGGTACCAGCTGGTGACGTAGGCGCCGGCCAGCGGGCCGCTGTCGCCGCCGGTGGAGTCGACCACCGACTGCTGGACGCTGCCGATCACCGAGGCGATCCGGGTGTTCTTCGGGCCCAGCCGGCGGTAGGAGTCCAGCAGGTTGCCGGTCGGCTCGGCGCCGAGGGCGGAGGTGATGCAGTTCGCCGGCTCGTCCTTGCCGATCGCCTTGCGGGCGACCGGCGTGTAGTCGCTGGACTGCTCCGGCGCCTTGACGTCCAGCAGCTTGATCCCGGCCGGCTTGAGCGCGTTGGCCAGGTAGCCGAGCAGGCTGTCGCCGGCCGGGGTGTCCGGCCGGACCAGTGCGACGGCCTTGCAGCCGGCCTCCACCAACTGCCGGCCGCTGCCGCCGATCAGGGCCGGCAGGCCACCGCCCACCGGGTACGACAGCGGGCTGCTGAACTCGGGCTGGGAGAGCCCGTACCCGCCGATCAGCGGAATGCCGGCGCGCTCCAGGACGGGCATGAAGTTGTCCCCGTACTGGCTGTAGGAGCCGAGCACGGCGACCGCCTTGGCGTCCACCGCCTGCTGGGCGCAGGCCGCGGCGCCGTCCGCGGTGTTGTGCTCGTTGCAGGTCAGGACCCGGATCGGGCGGCCGTTGAGACCGCCCTTGGCGTTGAGGTCCCGGCCGATGGCCTCGGCGAGGGTCGTCATGCCGGGCCGGTCGGCGGAGCCGGTGCCGGACGGGGCCCAGGTCATCACGGTCAGCTCGCCACTGCCGGTGGCGGCGTCGGCCGGTCCGCCGCACGCGGAGGCCGAGAAGAGGGTTGGGAGCAGCGCCGCGGTGATGGCGGCTGCGGCGATCGGGCGGCGGCTGCGCCGTGCCGCGATCGGCTTCTGAGCCTGGGACGAGGCCCTTCGGCTGGTCATCGGTCTTCCCTCCCGGGGCGCTCTACTGCGCACCGGCACCAGCCAAGCCCGGGCGTCGCAAGCCGAGAGGGCCGAAAAGGGAACGGACGGCAAACGACACCCGAACTCCGGGCGGGGACGCGTGTAGATCGGGAGGAGGAGCACGAACCGTCCGAGGAACGTACGATCGTTCTCCATGTCCGCCAGCACAGATTCTTCGTATCGGTCTTCCCGAAACCCTTCTCGTCCGGGCCACCGCTCCAGCACGATGGGCGGCATGCCGCTCAACGACCTGCCCTGGTGGCGCTGGCGAGCCCGACTGCGCTCGGCGTTGCACATGCTGTCCGACCCCGGGTTCCAGCAGGAGACCTGGCTCTCCGGCCGGGAGGGCTTCGGCGATGTGACCGACGCCGTCTACCGGCTGGTCGAGGACACCTGGCTGGACCGCTGGTCCGCCGAGAAGTACGTCGGCACGATCTTCCGGGACTCGGCCGAGGCCGCGGTGGTGGACGTCGCGGTGCTGCGGGTGGTCCGGATCCTGCACCAGGTCGGCGCGGACGCCCCGGCCTCCGCCTACCTGGGCCACCACGGCTGGCCGGAGGCGGTCCGGGCGGCCCGCGAGGCCCACGTCAAGCTGGCGGTCAACGACGGCGAGGACCCGGACGCCCCGCCGCGCTCGCTGGACGTGCTGCGCATCCTGACCTCCTCCTGACCTCCTCCCGACCCGCGCCGGGCCCGTCCCGGCGCCCTTCCGTGCTGCCCCGCTCCGGCTCCCGGCGCCCGCCGGCGGGCCGGGCCGTCCCGCAGTACGGGCATCGGAACGGCCGCTGTCCAGGATGTGACACGCTGGACCACTCACCAACAGCACGACCTCAGGACGGGATGTCCCCACCGTGGAACAGCAGACGGCCAGCGCCCAGTACGTCCTCACGCTGTCCTGCCCCGACAAGCAGGGCATCGTCCACGCGGTCTCCAGCTACCTCTTCATGACCGGCTGCAACATCATCGACAGCCAGCAGTTCGGGGACGGGGACAGCGGACTGTTCTTCATGCGGGTGCACTTCTCCGCCGCGGAGCCGGTGACCGTGGACAAGCTGCGGGCCAGCTTCGCCGCGATCGGTGCCTCCTTCGGGATGGAGTGGCAGATCCACCCGTCC
Source organism: Kitasatospora sp. NPDC058218 (assembly GCF_042882445.1). Lineage (NCBI taxonomy): Bacteria > Bacillati > Actinomycetota > Actinomycetes > Kitasatosporales > Streptomycetaceae > Kitasatospora > Kitasatospora sp. NPDC058218. The sequence continues at coordinate 100,111 of NZ_JBHVWC010000013.1, forward strand.
GAGGAGCGGATGCGGATCGTCCTGATGGTCAGCAAGTTCGGACACTGCCTGAACGACCTGCTGTTCCGCACCCGGATCGGCGCGCTGCCGGTGGAGATCGCCGCGGTGGTCTCCAACCACACCGAGTTCCGCGACCTCACCGAGGGCTACGGCATCCCGTTCCACCACATCCCGGTCACCCGGGACAACAAGGCCGAGGCCGAGCAGCAGCTGCTGGACCTGGTGGCCAAGGAGAACGTCGAACTGGTCGTGCTGGCCCGCTACATGCAGGTGCTCTCGGACGGGCTCTGCACCGCGCTGTCCGGCAAGGTGATCAACATCCACCACTCCTTCCTGCCGAGCTTCAAGGGCGCCAAGCCCTACCACCAGGCCCACACCCGGGGCGTGAAGCTGATCGGCGCCACCGCGCACTACGTCACCGCCGACCTCGACGAGGGCCCGATCATCGAGCAGGAGGTGGCCCGGGTGACCCACGACGTCACCCCGGACCAGCTGGTCGCGCTCGGCCGGGACGTCGAGTGCCAGGCGCTGGCCCGCGCGGTGAAGTGGCACAGCGAGCACCGGGTGCTGCTCAACGGCACCCGTACGGTGGTCTTCGCGTAGCTCCGGCCCTGCCCCGCCCCGTCCGGCGGTTACGGGCGGGACAGCAGCGGTGCCGCCCGGAGCACCTCGCGGATCGCTACCCGGTCGCCGTGCTCGCCGACCGGCACCCGGTCCGGGTCGCGGTGCGCGGCCGCCAACTGGCAGAACTCCAGCCCGTCCAGGACCATCGAGGCCACCGGCTCGCCGGGCGGTCCGCACTCCGGACCGTCCAGCGGTATCAGCCACTCGCCGGCGGCCGGTCCGTCGATCACCAGCCGCACCTGCCGGCCGGGCCGGACCCCGCCGTCGGGCGACCCGCCCGCGGGAGCCGCGGCGAGTTCGGGCCGGGCGGCCCGCAACCCCGCCAGCGCCGCCGGGAGCATCCGTACGGCCAGGTCGACCATCTGCCGCAGGTGCTGCGGCGCCGGCGGCGCGTACGGGTAGGCGACCGCGCGGGCCACGTCCTCACCGTGGACGTAGCACTCGAAGGCCCGGTCGACGAAGGCGTCGCGCAGCGGGACGGTGACCAGGCCGAAGTCCACCGGCGTGTTGCCCTGCGGGGCCAACGCGGCGGTGCGGACCAGCTCGTGGCAGTGCCGCCGCCACCGGGCCCGGACCCGCTGCGGCGGCTGCCCGGCCTGCTCGGCGGTCAACCGGGCGGTGCGCTCGGTGATCCCGGCCCACGGCGGACCGCTCTGCCGGGGCACCCGGGGGAGCGCCGGAGCAGGCTCCTGCGGCGGCACCCGGCGGTCGGCCGCCGGTGCGGCGCCGCCCGGAACGGGGTCGGGCAGGCCGAGGGCCAGCGCCACGTAGCCGTCCACGGCGGCGAGGTGGCAGAGCACCTCGGCCGGGCGCAGGTACTCGGTGCCGCCGTGCCACGGGAGTTCGGCGACCTCCTGCCACTCCTCCGGGCCGAGGTCGCGCAGCAGCGCGTCGAGCTTGGCGGTCTCCGCGGTGTAGGGCACGCCCCAGGCGGGGACGGGCAGTTCGGCCGGGCGCCGGGCGAGGCACCAGTCGAGCACCTGCTGGCGCAGCGAGCCGGGCTGGTCGAGCGGTTCGTCGGCGGAGAGCCAGCCGGCGGCGTCCCGCAGCCGGGCGGCCTCCTCGGCGCAGGCCGGGCAGCTGCGCAGGTGCTGCTCCAACTCGGCGGCCTCGGGGCGCGGGCAGGCGCCCAGGGCCCAGGCGCCGAGCAGCGAGCGCAGGGCCTCGTGCTGCTCCTCGGTGATCGTCACGTGCCCCCGCCCTCGTTCCCGTGGCGCTGTCCGCCGTGCTGCCGCCCGTCGTGCGGCTGGTCCTCGTGGTGCTGTCCTTCGTACTGCCGTCCTTCGTGCTGCTGTCCTTGGTGGAGGCGCCCGTCGTGGTGCGGGGCGTCCTGCCGCGCTCCGCCGTCGCACCCGTCGTGCCGGCGGCGGTCGGGGCGGCCCGCCTGCCGCTGGCGGGCGTGCTCCTCGGCGAGTTCGGTGGCCAGCAGCTCCAGGCCGAGCCGCATCCGCTGCTTGGCGGTCTGCTCGCTGATCCCGAGCCGGCGGGCCGTCTCCTGGTAGGTGCGGCCGTCGTAGTACGACACCGCGATCGTCTCACGCAGGCTCTGCGGCAGGGACTCGACCACGTACTGGACGCGGGCGGCGGTGGCCACGGCCCGGATCTCCTCCTCGGCGGGCCCGGCGAGCACGCCCGCGCCGCCGCTGCCGTCCGCGCCCTCGGCGCCGGGCGGGGCCTCGGCGGCGCGCCGGACCCGCAGGCGGTCGACCGCGCGGCTGTGCGTCAGGGCGCCGAGCCAGGAGCGGAGCGAGCCCTGGGCGGGGTCGAAGGCCTCGGGGTGCTCCCAGACGTGGGCGAATATCTCGCGGGTGAGCTGGGCGGCGGCGGCCTGGTCGGCGAGTATCCGCCCGGCCAGCCCGTGCACCATCGGCGCGAGCTGGTCGTACAGTTCGCCCAGGGCCGTCTCCTCGCCCCGGGCGAGGCGCCGCTGGAGTTGCTCGTCCCAGCGCGGGGCGCTGCCGGGGGCGGCCATCGGTAACCACCCTCCTGCCGTGGGGTTCGCTGCCGCGCCCAACGCTATCCTGCGGCCTTCCGGGAGCGGGCGGATTCGGTGCGGAATGGAACGCGTAGTTTCGGATCGTCACATCGTGGGATGTGCCGTCGATCCCGTTGTTCGAAGGCCGTTGGACATATGTCGCACGGGTGGTTCGCGAGTGGCGGGCGCTGCGTCCGGGGTGTCCGGCGGTAGGTTCGCCACTGCATGTCCGGCCGGTCGGCCCGGGCCGGACGATCGCCGGTGCGAGGCTCGCGAGAGTGAACGGGACAGTATGCACTGCCCTGTCCCCCGATCGCTGGAATATGCCCGAAGCGCTTGCTGCGGTCCGCCCGTCGAACCATCCTGAGGCGTATTCGTGTCGCAGCCGGAGCGCGACGGACGAGATGGCGCGGGCACGACGTACCGGGTGTGACGTACCGGGTGTGACGTACCGGGTGTGACGTACGGCGGCCCGGCCTGCGGCGGCCCGGCGAGTGCCGGGACCAGCCGGCTGGACGATCCGGCCCGATCGAGACGATGGCCGAACTGCGAGTGCGGGTGGTGGAGCGGTGCAGGTTCTTCAGGTACAGCTTGCGGTGCAGGCGGACCCCGCCGAGGTCGGTCGGGCCCGCCGCTGGGTGCGCTCCCGGCTGCTCAACCACGGTGTGGATCCGGACGCGCCGATCGCCGAGACGGTCGTCCTGGTGGTCTCCGAGCTGGTGACCAACGCCGTGGTGCACACCGGCTGTCCGGCCGTCCTGAGGCTCTGCTTCCCGGTCGACGGCTCCCCGGTGCACGGCGGCCCGGTGGACGGTACGGGCTGCGGCGCGCTGCGCGAGGCGGCCGCCATCGGCCCGCTCCGGGTCGAGGTCGCGGACGCCAGCCAGGCCGCCCCGGCCCCCCGGCACGCGGGCCCGGACGCCGATGCCACCAACGGGCGCGGCCTGGAGCTGGTCGAGCTGCTCTGCGACCGCTGGGGCTGGTATCCGGACGGTTCGGGCAAGCGGGTCTGGTGCGAGATCGGTGCCGACGCCCGGCCGGTGGACCCGCTGACCGCCGTGGACTGGGCCGCGCTGGCCCAGTGACGACCCGACGATCAACGGGCCGAAACCTGACGCAACCATTCCGAATTTCGGACTACCCATTGACGTGACGTATCCGACTGATCACTCTTGGGAGCAGCTCTCCGTTGCGAGGGGACGCCGAGGGAACACCCGAACGCCACTGCGGTGCTGCTGTCCAGGGGGATCATGTCAGCAGGGGGGCCGTGGTACGCCGATCGCGCGGTGGCTCCTTGGCGAGTGCGGTGGGCTGCGCGCGGGTTCAGGGCCCGTGCTTCACGATTGGATGGCGGCGGGCCGTGCCGTGCTCGGGGTGCGTGCGGCCTGCCGCCGTCCAATTCGTCCACTCCGAGGGGCCGGTTTCGGTCACTCGTCGGCTGAGCCGCCCGCCGGTCCGGCCGCCTGGCGGTGCGGTTGCTCCGCCGACCGGAAGGTGCGCCGGTACGCGCTCGGCGCGACGTCCAGGCGCCCCCGCAGCCGCAGCCGGAGCGAGGCCGCCGTGCCGAAGCCGGACTCCCGGGCGACCTGATCGATCGTCATGTCCGTGCTCTCCAGCAGCAGGCGGGCGCGCTCGGTGCGCTGCACCGTCAGCCACCGGCCCGGGCTGCTGCCCGTCTCCTCGCGGAACCGTCGGGTGAAGGTCCGCACGCTCATGCCCGCCCGGTCGGCGAGTCGCCGCAGCGGGAGCGGTTGGTCCAGGTGTTCCAGTGCCCAGGCGCGGACGGCGGCGGCGCCTGGGCCGGCGTCGACGGCGGGGCGGGGGAGTTCCACGTACTGCTTCTGGCCGCCCTCGCGCCAGGGCGGCACCAGGCAGGTGCGGGCCACCGCGTTGGCCACCGCGCTGCCGTGGTCGCGGCGCACGATGTGCAGGCAGAGGTCGATGCCGGCCGCCACCCCGCCCGAGGTGAGCACGGTGCCGTCGTCGGTGAACAGGACGTCCGGATCGAGCCGGACCTTCGGGTACAGGGCGGCGAAGAGCTCGGTGTAGCGCCAGTGGGTGGTGGCCGGGCGGCCGTCCAGCAGCCCGGCGGCCGCCAGGACGAAGGAGCCGGTGCAGATCGACACCAGCCGGGTACCGGGCCGGATCCGGGCCAGTGCGGCGGTCAGGGCGGGGCCGAGATCGGCGTCGAGCTGCTTCGGGCCCGGGTCCGTGGAGGCCGGTATTACCACGGTGTCGGCCCACTCCAGGAGTTCGGGGCCGTGGTCGACGGCGATCCGGAAGTCCGTGCTGGTGGGGACGGGTCGGCCGTCCACGGTGCAGGTGGCCACCCGGTAGTACGGGACGCCGTCGGCGTCCTTCGCCGACTCGAAGATCCTTGCGGGGATGCCCAGTTCGAAGGCGATCACCCCGTCGAGTGCCAGTACCGCGACCTTGTGCGCCATCGTGCCCGCCCTTCCGCTCCCCGTCGGTGCCCGCTGCCGGGCCGTCGTTTCCGAGCCACCGTCGCCCGGCTCCCTCGCCCTGGGCCCGGCTTCTCGGCGGTTCTCGGTTCCCGGGCCCCGCCTATCCGGTCGCCGATCAGCGTACGCCGGGCCGCTGGCCCGATCCTTACGAAAGCTGGCAGTCAGGCCACTCGTGGTGGTTCGTCCGGTTCGGGAGACTCGGCCGGGTGAACGAACGCAACGCCCCCACGCCGGGCCCCGCCCCCACACCGGGCCCGACCGTCACGCAGGACTCCGCCACGCAGGACCCCGCCCCGGGGGCTCTCCCGAAGCCGGGCAGGGCCGCCGGCCGGCCCCGGCTGCACTACGCCTGGGTGGTCGCCGCCGTCTCGCTGCTGGTGCTGCTCGGATCGGCCGGATTCCGCTCCGCGCCCAGCCTGATGATGGACGCGCTGCACAACGAGTTCGGCTGGTCGATGGGGACGATCTCCAGCGCCACCTCGGTCAACCTCGCCCTCTACGGCCTCACCGCGCCCTTCGCCGCCGCCCTGATGGACCGTTTCGGCGTCCGGCTGGTGGTGGTCTGCGCCCTGCTGACCATCTCGGTCGGCGCCGGGCTCACCATGCTGATGCGCGAGCCCTGGCAACTGGTGCTCTGCTGGGGTGTGTTGGTGGGCCTCGGCAGCGGCTCGATGGCCGGGGCCTTCGCCACCACCGTCACCGGCCGCTGGTTCCGCGCCCGTCAGGGGCTGGTCACCGGCGTGCTCACGGCGGCCGGCGCGGCGGGCAACCTGATCTTCCTGCCGGTCGGCGCCTGGCTGGTCGAGCAGCACGGCTGGCGCTCGGCGGTCGTCGTCGTCTCGCTGGCGGCCAGCGCCGTCGCCGTCCCGGTGCTGCTGCTGATGCGCGAGCGGCCCGCCGATCTCGGCCTGCTCCCGTACGGCGCGACCGAGGCTCCGCCCGCACCGGCCACCGACAACCGGGCGCTGGCCCGCTCGCTGCGGGTGCTCCGCGAGGCGTCCCGCAGCCGCGCCTTCTGGCTGCTCGCGGCCTCCTTCGCGATCTGCGGCGCGACCACCAACGGCCTGGTCGGCACCCACTTCATCCCCGCCGCCCACGACCACGGACTGCCCGTGACCACGGCGGCGAGCCTGCTGGCGCTGATCGGGATCTTCGACGTGGTCGGCACGATCGCCAGCGGCTGGTTCACCGACCGCTTCGACTCCCGGACGCTGCTGGTCGCCTACTACGCGCTGCGCGGGCTCTCGCTGCTCCTGCTGCCGCAGCTGTTCGCCGGCTCGCTGGAGCCGCCGATCCTGGCCTTCGTGATCTTCTACGGCCTGGACTGGGTGGCCACCGTGCCGCCGACCGTCGCGCTCTGCCGCCGGCACTTCGGTGACGACGCGCCGATCGTCTTCGGCTGGGTGCTGGCCTGTCACCAGATCGGGGCGGCCGCGGTGGCCGGGCTGGCCGGTCTCGCCCGGGACGCGCTCGGCACCTACGACCTCGCCTGGTACGCGGCCGGCGGGCTCTGCGCGGTCGCCGTCCTGCTCTGCCTGGCGTTGCGGGGGACGGCGCCGGTCCGGCCGGCCGCGGCACTCCCGCGATGAGCCTGTCGTGACCGGCGGCTAGGCTCGGCAGCCATGACGCTTGCCTTCACCCTCGATCCCGAGCCCGATCCCGACCTGCGCTCCGACATCGTCCGGCTCTGGACCGACGTCACCAACGCCGGCGGCGCGGTCGGCTTCGTGGCACCGGTGACGGAGGACGAGGTCTGGAAGACCGCGGACGCACAGTTCGTCGGCATCGCGCCGGCCGGGCCGGACCGGCTGCTGATCGCCCACGAGCGCGAGAGCGGCCGGCTCGCCGCCCTGCTGTTCTTCGACTCCATGCGGTTCGGCCCGATGGACCACTGGCGGATGCTCAAGCGCGTCATGGTCCACCCCGACTTCCAGGGGCGCGGCTACGGCGCCGACCTGATGGCCGAGGCCGAGCGGGTGGCCCGGGCCTGGGGGTTGGAGGGGCTGCGGCTGACCCTGCGCGGCGGTCTCGGGCTGGAGGCCTTCTACGGCCGCTGCGGCTACACCGAGGTCGGCCGGGTCCCCGCCGCGATCCGGGTGGCTCCCGGGGACGACCGCGACGACGTCACGATGTGGCTCGACCTGCGCTGACGGCACGGGCCGCGCGGCGGCCGGGCGCGGGGACGGGCGACCCGTTCCCCGCGCGGTCCGTCGGGCATGCTTCACTGGGAGACCGGCCCAGACCCCGCGCAGAGAAGGATGTGTCCTCCGTGAGCAGCAATGTGAGCAACAAGTCCCACGCCACGCTCCGTTACACCTCCATGCGGGTCAGCATCTTCCTCGGCTGCCTGCTGGTCGCCCTGCTGCTGGGCCACTTCCAGGTCATCCCGGTGAAGGGCCAGACCGGCGCGATCTTCCTGTTCCTGGTGGCCGCGGTGGTCTCGGCGCCGCTGAGCTACGTCCTGCTGAGCCGCCAGCGCGACGAGATGTCGGCCCAGATCTCCGGCAAGGTCGACGGCGTCCGCAGCCGGACGGCCGAGCGGATCGCCAGCCAGAACGCCGAGGAGGACGCGGCCGACGACGCCGCGCGCGCGACCGCCCTGCAGGGCTGATCCGCGCCGCCGCCGTGCCCGCTCCCGATCCCGATCCGCCGGCCGACCCGCTGCCCGAGCCCGCGTCACCGCAGGGCGAGCACGTCAGCGGCACCTGGCCGGCTCCGGTCCGCAAGCCCACCGGGCGGGACGTGGCACGGCTCGCCGGGGTCTCGCAGGCCACCGTCTCGCTGGTGTTCTCCGGCTCCGAGGCCGGCCGCCGGGTCTCGGACGCCACCCGTGAACGCGTCCGGGAGGCGGCCCGCGGCCTCGGCTACCGCCCGCAGGCGGCCGGTCGGCAACTGCGCCTCGGCCGCAGCGGCATGATCCTGCTGGCCGTGCCGAACATCCTCGGCCCGTTCTTCGGCCGGGTGCTGGAGGGCGTCCACGAGGAGGCCGGCCGGCACGGCCTGGCCGTCGTGGTCAGCTCCGGCTGGGGGAGTGCCACCCTCGCCGACGCGGCCACCACCAGCCGGTTCGACGGCCTGCTGATCTGCTCGCCGGACGACAGCCAGCTCGGTGAGCTGCCCTCCGACACCCCCGTCGTCTTCCTGGACGCCGACCCCGGCACCGACCGGGCCCGCCCGACCGTCGAGCTGGACGTGGCCGGCGGCATGCGCGCCGCCGTCGAGCACCTGGCCGGGCTGGGCCACCGGCGGATCGGCCGGTTGCGCTCCACCCACTCCGCCTACACCTTCCGGGTCCGCCAGGCCGCGTTCGAGCAGGCCGCCGCGGCGTTCGGCCTGGAGGTGGTCGAGCTGGGCGTCAGCCTCAACGAGGGTCAGCCCGCCGCCCGCAGCGCCGCCCGCCGGCTGTTGGAGGGCCCCGACCGCCCGCACGCGGTGATCTGCGACGACGACGTGGTGGCGTCCGGGGTCTACCAGGCGGCCGCCGAACTGGGCCTGCGGGTGCCCGCGGACCTCTCGGTGGTCGGGATCGACAACATCCCGGTGGCCGAGCTGCTCACCCCGCCGCTCACCACCGTCGACCTCCCCGGCGAGGAACTGGGCCGGGCCGGGGTCGCGGCCCTCGCCGACCTGCTCCGCGGCGAGCCGGTCGTGCCGGTGGCGCCGCTGGCGACCTCGCTGGTGCTGCGCTCCTCGACCGCGGCCGACGCCTGAGCCGGTACCTCTTCCGGCACCGTCGCCGGTCCTCCTCCGGTGCCGCCGCCGACACCTCGGCCACCGGGAAGGGCCGTTCGGATTCGTACGAACAGGTGAAATTCCGTCAGGACGTCTCGCGCCGCAGCGCCGGGCGAATAAGCGGACGATGAGATTTCGTCATGCGGACGCTCCGATCCAGACCTCCACGCCTGCCACGCCTGGCACGGCTGGCCGCCGCCCTCGGGCTGCTAGGCGGCACCTTGCTCACCGGCACCCTGGGTGCCCCGCCCGCCGAGGCCGCCGTCACCTTCACCAAGACGGTCGACGAGGCCACCCCGGTACCGGGCGAGAACGTCACCTACACCCTGCGCTACACCTGCTCGGTGACCGACTGCACCAACGGCCTGATCACCGACACGCTGCCGGCCGGGATGGAGTTCGTCGGCTGGACCCCGGACCCGTCGACGGTCGACGTCGCCGGGTCGACCGTGCCCGCCGCCGGCGCAGTCGGCGCCACCATGGCGATCAAGCTCAAGGCCCTCACTCCGGGCACCACCGCCACCATCACGGTCGTGCTGAAGTACCCCAACTTCTCCACGGCGAACGGGACGAAGAGCACCAACTCCGCCACCCTCACCGCCGACGGCGAGCCGCCGCTGACCGGTACCGCCGACACCACCGCCGTCGTCCAGCCCAGCTACAACGTCACCAAGGGCGTGCAGGGCAGCAGCCAGGACGGCCGCCTGGTGACGTACCAGTTCAGCGCCTGCTCCAGCGCGGGGGTGCCCAACGTCGACCTGGACGCCAGCCGGCTGGTGGACACCCTGCCGCCGGGCGCCGTCGTCGACACCGGCCGCTCGCCCGGCTGGGTCCAGGACCCGCCCGGCTCCACCACCTGGGTGTACGACAACGGGGCCTTCCGGGCCGGCAACGGCCAGGCCGGCTGCCGGATTCCCGGTGTGCTGGTCGTCTACTACCCGGAGGACACCTTCCCCAGCGGCACCAGCGCGCCCAACGGCGTGGTGCTCAAGGGCGACCCGCTCGGCGCCGAGCCCGAGCGCGACCTCTCCACCGCCGACACCACCACCCCGGTCTTCCAGCCGCCCGTCACTGGGGTCCAGGTCTCCGCGTCCAAGGTCTGGCAGAACGCGGTCTCCGGCGACATCGCCTCCTTCAGCCTGCGCCCCGGCAACGTGGCCGCCCCCGTCACCAGCCTGGTGATGACCGACCCCGGCAGCGGCACCACCGCGGACCTCTACAACTGGCTCGCCCCGCAGTCCATCCAGCTGGAGGCGTGGAACCCGACCTCGATCGGCCTGCTGCTGGAGTACCGCCTCGACGGTGACGCCGGCTGGCTGCCGTTCACCCCGGGCAGCCCCTTCAACGGCTCCTCCGCCCGCCGCGTCACCTTCGCCCAGGGGGCCGGGGACCCGGCCAACGACGTCCTCGGCATCCCGGCCGGCCGCCGTCTGGACGGGCTGAGGTTCACCTGGACCGGCCCGATCCCCACCGGCTGGAGCCCCGGCAGCGGTGTCCAGGTGCTCGCCCAGGTGATCACCCCCGGCCTCGACGGCCGGCCCGCGCCGGTGCCGCTGCACAACTGCGTCGACGTCCTCGGCACCGACGCCGGCGGCGCGACCTCGGCGGCCGGCGCCTGTGCGGACTCCACCGTCACCGCCGCCACCAACCTGGGCGCCGCCAAGACCACCGTCTCCGGCGCCGTCCTCTCGCCCGGCGGGACCGCGACCTTCCAGGTGATCCCGTACAACCACACCGGCCGCACCCTGGACCGCCCGCTCGTCCTCTACGACCTGCTGCCGCCCGGCATGGTGTACGTCGAGGGCTCCGCCCGCCGCGACACCTCCTGGCCGGACTCGGTGGCACCCTCGGAGGTCACCGTCCTGCCCGGCCCCGACGGCCGCCAGCTGCTGAGGATGACCTGGCCCGCCGGCAGCCCGGACATGACGTACCTGCACGACAACCTCGCCTACCGCACCCTGATCGACGTCCAGGTGGCCGGCAGCGCCCGGCCCGGTGACCTCACCAACGACATCTACGTGACGGCGGACGGCGCCGGTCCGCCGGTGGCCTGCTTCTACTACGGCAACGACACCGGTGTCCCGGACACCCAGGACCTCGACCGCGACGGTGACACCGCCGAGCAGCTCTGCCACGCGTCCTCCCAGGTGGAGGTGCAGGTGCCGGCCGTGCTGCGGGCCTTCAAGGAGGTCAAGGGCGACCGGGACGCCGACTACGGCAGCACCGGCACGGCCACCCCGGGCGGGCAGATCTCCTACCGGATGACCGTCCGCAACGACTCGCCGGACCCGGTGACCGACTTCGTCGCCTACGACAAGCTGCCGGTGCCCGGCGACGGCTACGTGCTGCGCCCGGACACCCCGCGCGGCTCCGCCTGGACGCCGTCGCTGGTGCAGCCGCTGGTCGCGAGCGACCCGACCGTGGTGATCGAGTACACCACCTCCGCCGACCCCTGCCTGCCCGGCGAGTTCGCCGTGGCCGGGCCGTGCGACGCCGGTGCGCAGTGGAGCACGACGTTCCCCGGGCCCGGCGCGGCGACCTGGTTCCGGGTGCGGCGGCCCGGTGCGCTGGAGTCCGGCGGCCAGTTCACGCTCACCTGGTCGATGGCCGCCTCGATCGACGCCGGGGAGTCCGACTTCGCCTGGAACAGCTTCGCCTACACCGCGACCGACGCCGACGGCCGCCCGCTGCTGCCCGCCGAGCCCGCCAAGGTCGGCGTCGGCGTGGAGTGGCCGACCCCGCCGAACAACGCGCTCGGCGACTTCGTCTGGAACGACCTGAACAAGGACGGGGTGCAGCAGCCCGGCGAACCCGGTCTGCCCGGCGTGCGGGTCGAACTGCTGGACGGCGCCGGCCGGGTCCTGCGGGACAAGGACGGCAGGCCGGTCGCGACGGTGACCGACGCGAGCGGGCACTACCTGTTCGAGCGGCTGCCGGACGGCGACTACGCGGTCCGCTTCGACCTGGCGACCCTGCCGAAGGACGCCACGGTGACGCAGCGGGCGGCCGGGAGCGACCGTGCCCTGGACTCCGACGCGGACCCGGCGACCGGCATCACCCAGACGGTGCGGCTGACCGGCGGGGCACGGGATCTCGACCTCGACCTGGGCGTGGTGGTGCCGGTGCCGCCGTCCCCGTCGCCCTCCCCCACGGTGAGCCCTTCGCCGACGCCCACGCCGTCGCCCACGCCGACCCCGACCCCGTCGCCGACGCCCACGCCGTCACCGACGGTGAGCCCGTCGCCGTCGTGGTCCCCGTCGTGGTCGCCCTCGCCGTCCGCGTCCACGGGTGAGCCCTGGTCACCGACGCACTCGCCGCACCCGCCGCAGCCGACGCCGAGCCACGGCGGCGAGCTGCCCGGCACCGGTGGCGGCGTCGGCGCCCTCGCGGGCATGCTCGGCGCGGCCGTCCTCGGCGCCGGCCTGCTGCTCGCCCTGATCGCCTGGGGAGGCCGCGGCCGCCACAGCTGATCGATGCCGGGTCGCCCTGACGGGTGACCTCGGCGAAAAGTGACCGCGCCCGTCGGCCAGACCACCCGGTCCGACGGGCGCGGTCACGTCCTGGGGTGGCTCAGCCCACCGGTACCGGCTGCGCCACCGGGGCCGCCGGCAGGGGCTGGAACCAGCGGCGGGCGCCGAAGAGCAGCAGCCCGCCCAGCGCGATCCCGCCGGCCGCGCAGAGCGCCACCGGGCGCAGCGAGTCCTCCGCGAGGTTGCCGGAGACGGCGTAGCCGAGCGAGTTGCCGGTCGCGAACAGCGTCACCAGCCAGGCGAACGCCTCGGTCACCGTGCCGACCGGTGCCAATTCGGCGACCAGCACGAACGCGGCCGCCAGCAGCGGCGCCAGCCCGATCCCGGAGAGGAATGCCAGCGCGGCCATCGGGTACGGCCCGGGCAACAGCACCAGCGGCAGGTAGGTGACGGCCATCCCGAGCGCCATCACCCAGGTGCGGGTCGCCGTGCTGCTGCGCCACCGCACCGCCCCGTACCCGAGCGCGCCGAGCAGTCCGCCCAGCGCGGCCAGCGCCAGCAGCGTTCCCGCGCCGCCCGGCAGGCCGCCCTCGTGCGCCTCCGCGTAGGCGATGAACAGGACGTTCTGGGCGCCGACCGCCCAGCCGGCGCCGGCCAGACCGATCAGCAGCAGCACCAGGCCCGGCGAGCGGAGCGGTCCGAGCAGGCCGGCCGAGTGCGCGCGCGGCGGTGCCTGCCAGGCCCGGGCCGGTCCGGCGGTGGCCACGACCAGCGCCCCGGCCAGCCCCAGTCCGGCCGCCACCCAGAGCGCCGCGACCGGACTGAACACGCCCGCGATCCCGGCCACCGCGAGCGGGCCGGCCACGTAGAGGATCTGCTGCGAGGCGGAGTCGAAGGCGTACGCGGTGTCGAGCTGCTCCTCCTCGACGACATCCGGCCAGAGCGAGCGCAGGCAGGGTTCGAGCGGCGGCATCGCCAGCCCGGCGATGGCGGCGCCGACCGGCGCGGCCAGCGCCGATCCCGGTGCGAGCGCCAGCAGCGCGTACCCGCCGCCCGCGACCACGGCGGAGGCGAGCAGGACCCGCGGCTGCCCGGTGCGGTCCACGATCCGGCCCAGGACCGGCCCGCCCACGGCGGCCGAGATCGCGTAGGCGGCGGTGGCCAGTCCGATCCGGCTGTACGGGGTGCCGGCCTCGCGCAGGGCCAGCGCGATCACCAGGGCGGTCATCCCGGCGGGCAGGCGGCCGAGCAGGGTGCCGAGGAGCAGGCGGCTGACGTGCGGGGCACGGAGCAGGGCGAGATAGCCCATGGACGGTTCTCCGGGTCTGGGCAGGGGTGGGTGGGGGCTGCCCTCCAAGTTATACGTATAACCGCTGAGCGGTCAATCGGCCCGGGTGTGCGATCTGATGCTGCGTCAGCCTCGTTCGTGTCCGGATTTCGCCTTACGCGGTCCACATCTCAAACAAGTACTTTGAACATCTCAAACCTTTACTGCTAACGTATCGGCCATGACCACCTCAGGAGCAGCGCGGATGCACGGCTTGGGCGCGATGCCCACGGCCGCCCGCGCGTGCTGCCTGACGGGTGCCGTGGACAGCCCGCGACGTTGTCGTGCCATGAGCTGTATTCAGGCGGCACGCCCCTGACGGGGCCGAGTCCTCCCCGTCCGGCCCACCCGCCGTGCCGCCTTCCTCGCCTCACCTCATCGTCAGCAACGCCCTCCCCGGAGCCGCACCGTCATGTCCACAGCGCCTGAGGCGACCTCGTCGCCGTCCGTGCTCGCCAGAATCCGCAAGACCCCGTTCTGGGTCCAGATCGTCGCCGGCCTCGTGCTCGGCGTCGGCCTCGGCTACCTGGCCCGCGCCGCCGACATCTCCTGGCTGGCCACCACCCTGGAGACCATCGGCAAGATCTTCGTCCAGCTGCTGAAGCTGGCCGTCCCGCCGCTGGTCTTCACCGCGATCGTGGTGTCCGTCGCCAACCTGCGCAACGTCACCAACGCGGCCCGGCTGGCCGTCCGGACGCTGCTCTGGTTCCTGATCACCTCGCTGATCGCCGTCGCGATCGGCCTGGGCCTGGGCCTGCTGACCAACCCGGGCGAGGGTACGAACCTCAAGACCGAGGGCCTCAAGGCGCCGAAGTCCACCGGTAGCTGGATCGACTTCCTGACCGGCATCTTCCCGACCAACATCGTCACCGCGTTCACCGAGGTCGAGGTCCTGCAGATCGTCTTCCTGGCGGTCGTGACCGGCGCGGCGATCATCAAGCTGGGCAGCAAGGCCGAGCCCGTCCTCAAGCTCAGCGAGTCCGTCCTGGAGCTCGTCCAGACCGCCCTCTGGTGGGTCATCCGGCTCTCCCCGCTCGGCACCCTCGGCCTGATCGGCAAGTCCGTCGCCAAGTACGGCTGGGACCTGCTGAAGCCCTTCGCCACGCTGACCATCGACGTCTACGTCGGCTGCGCGCTGGTGCTGTTCGTGGTCTACTCCCTGCTGCTGAAGTTCGTCGGCGGTCTCAACCCGCTGAACTTCTTCAAGGGCGCCTGGCCCGCCATCCAGCTGGCCTTCGTCTCCCGCTCCTCGGTCGGCACCCTGCCGGTCACCCGCCGCGTCACCGAGCGCCTCGGCGTCCCGAGCGAGTACGCCTCGTTCGCCGTGCCGTTCGGCGCGACCACCAAGATGGACGGCTGCGCCGCGATCTACCCGTCGCTGGCCGCGATCTTCGTCGCCCAGGTCTACGGCATCGACCTCGGCATCAAGGACTACCTGCTGATCGCCTTCGTCTCGGTCATCGGCTCGGCCGCGACCGCGGGCCTCACCGGCGCGATCGTGATGCTGACCCTGACCCTCTCCACCCTGGGCCTGCCCCTGGAGGGCGTCGGCCTCCTCCTCGCGATCGACCCGATCCTCGACATGGTCCGCACCGCGACCAACGTCGCCGGTCAGGCCGTCGTGCCGATCCTGGTGGCGGCCCGCGAGAAGACCCTCGACCTGGTCGCCTACAACAACCCGCACGGTGACCTGTACGAGGACGCCCCCTCGGTCACCGTCCCGGCGCAGGCCACCGCGAAGGCCACCGCCGCGGCCTGACGACCGCGGACCACGGCAACGGGCCCTCTCCCCACACCGGGGAGAGGGCCCGTTGCCGTCGTTGAGGCGGCTCAGCGGCTCGGCGGGTCCGGCCGCTCAGCGGTCGCCGGCCGCCCGGTCACCAGCGACCGGTGAGCGGGACGTCGCCGGCCTCGCCGAACCGGAGGCTGTAGAGCGGCGCGCCGAAGTCCTGGAACGCGCCGTAGAAGCTCGCCGCGCTCGGCCGGAAGACGCCGACCTTGTCCGTTCCGCTGCCGTTCCAGTCACCCTTGACCGGGACGTCGCCGGTGTCGCCGAACGGGACGGCGTGGTCGATGGCGATCGACGTGTTGGAGTTGCTCAGGTAGAAGCCGTGCGCGCTCGGCCGGTAGATCCCGACGGTGTCCTTGCCCGTACCGCTCCAGTTGCCGACCATCGGAATGTCCCCGAAGTCGCCGAACGGGATCGCGAGCGCGACGTTCGCGTTGTCGTTGGTCAGGTAGAACGCCCCGTCACGAGGCCGGTAGACGCCGATGGTGTCCCGGCCCTGGCCGGTCCAGTCCCCGACCAGGGGGATGTCGCCGGTGTCGCCGAACGGGATCGCGAGGGCGATGTTCGCGTTGTCGTTGGTCAGGTAGAACGCCGCGTCGCTCGGCCGGTAGATGCCGATGGTGTCCCGGCCCGGTCCGCTCCAGTGCCCGGTGAGCGGAACGTCGTTCGCGGAACCGAAGGGCACGGCGCGGGTGAGGTTCCCGAGGCTGTCGGCCACCGCGAAGGTCTGGCCGGCCGGGCGGTAGATGCCCGTCTGGGTGGGCCTGCCGTTCGGCGTGGTGGTGATCTGGACGTCGAGGTAGTCGCGGTCGATGCCGATCGTGACACCGCCCCAGCTCTCGGTGGCGTTGCCGTCGTACTGGTGGACCCGCTGGTGACCGGCCCAGGCGGCGCTCGGGATCACCGGGTCGCCGGTGTCCGCCACGCCGTTCCACCGCGCGGTGAACAGCGCGTCGGGCATGGCGTAGCCCTTGCCGCTCGTGCCGGCGCCGACCAGGTCCGCGATGCCGGTCGAGGCGCTGCTGTAGATGCCCGAGTTGTAGCCCAGCGCGTGGAGTTCGGTGGTCCAGGCGGACAGGAACGGCTGGACCGCCCCGGAGTACGTCGCGACGTTGTAGGACTCGATGTCGTAGTACAGGACGTTCCCCGGGCCGAGCCCGAGGGCCGAGGCCTGCGCCACGGCGTCGTCGGCCGCGGCGGTGCCCTGAGCGACCGGCGAGGTGATCTTCGAGGCCTGGGCACCGACGTAGACCGGCATGAAGCGCCAGCCGGCGGTGTACTGCTGCTGCATCCAGGCGGCCGTCAGGTTGGGCTGGCTGCAGGCCCGGGCGGCTCCGCCGATGTAGATGCCGATGGCCTGGTAGGGGGAGGCGGCCCGCCAGGCGGCCATCGCGGCGGGGTCGGGCGCGGTGCAGGCGTCGAAGCCCTTGCCCGTGTACCTGGTCGCGTCGGCCGGCAGCGCGGGCGGGGTCGCCGCGGCCGAGGCGGGTGCTGCGGCGGCGGACTCGGCGGCCGGGGCTCCGGCGATCGGGGACGAGGGCTTGGCGGTCCCGCCCGGGGCCGGCTTCTTCGCCGTGCCGCCGGGGAAGCCGGCCGAGGCGAGGACGGTCCGGACCAGCGTCAGGTCGTCGCCGTAGACGCCGGTGGCCGTGACGCCGGGAGCGGTGGCGCGGACCTCGCGCTCGATCTCCGAGACGGTCGTGGCGGACGCGGCGCCGTCGGGACCGGGCTCCACCAGCAGTGCCTCGGTCCGGCCCACCAGGTGCGCGGGGCAGTCCTGGCGGGTCCCGGGGGTGCCCAGGTAGACGGCGTGCTGGTCGAAGCGGACACAGGCCGTCGGATCGGCCGTCAGGTCGATCACCGGCCAGTCGGCCGGCACCGTGAACGTGTGGCCGAGGTAGGAGACGTTCTTGGTGGGGGCCGGCGACGGGCCGGGGGCGGCCTGCGCCGATCCCAGACTCCCGACGGACAGGACGGCCGTCGCGCCGAGGGCGGTGAGTATTCGGCGACGGGCGCCGGATCGCATGGTGATGACGTTCTCCCTGTGGGAAGCGGCCCGGGCGGTGCCGGGGCTCACGGTTGGTCCGCGCCCGGGCACCGACGGTCGGGCCGGGGGTGCGGCAGCACAGCATAGGGACCATGGCTGACGGATCGACAACAGCTTTTGCGACTGGTGTTCGTATTGCGAGGTCAGGTGGCCGGTGGGCGACTGGCGGCCTCTGCCGGGCCCGGGGCGGTAGGGCTCCTCGGACGCGTGGGAGCCCGTACGGGAGCGTGCCGGATGATCGGAGACCGCTCCTGCAGGGCCGGCGACGGGAGCGGCCCGAATTCGGGTCCGGCCCGAGCCGGGTGGGCGGGGTCAGTCGGCCGGTCGGTCGGTTGCCCGGAGGATCTGCCTCGCCCTCGTCAGGTACCCGGCCTGGAAGCGGCTCTCGGCCCCGAGCAGCCCGAAGATCTCGGCGATGTACTTGCGGCAGGTCCGCAGGGAGACGCCGAGCCTGCGGGCGATGGTCTCGTCCCGCAGGCCTTCGCTGAGCATGGCGAGGATCGCGCTCTGCACCTCGTCGCGGACCTCGGCGTGCGGGTCGCAGGGGTTGTAGGGGGAGGCCAGGTTCCAGCTGCGGTCGAAGGTGTCGCAGAGGTACGCCACCGTGGACGGGTCGCGTACCGCCACGGCGCCGTCGGTGGCGTGCGGGACGAGAACGAGACGCCGGTCGAAGGCGATCATCCGGCCGCCGAGTTCGGCCAGGGTCCGGGCGGCGGCCCCGGCCCCGACCAGCTCGGCCACCCGCTCCTGCGTCGGGGAGTGGTAGCGGGCGGTGTGGTGGTGGAGGAGGCGAACGCGGACACCGCGCCGGGCGAGGGCGAGTTCGTCGAAGGGCCAGGCCCCGTCCGGCTGGGTGATCAGCACCTCGGTGCGTGCGGCCGCCGCGGCCTCCTCGATCAGGGCGAGGACGGCCGCGATCGAGGCGACCGGTTCGAGCGGCGCCTCGGGTGTCCGGGCCGCGTACAGCTCGCTGAGCGCGGCCACCGCGGCCCGGGCGTCGCCGAGTTCGGCCAGGTCGCGGCGGAGCCGGGCTTCGGCGGTGACCACGGTGGCGCCGGCCGAACGCGGGTCGACCGCCTCCCAGCGGCCGTTCGCGCCCGCGCGCAGCAGACCGGCGGCGGCCAGGGCCCGGACCCGCCCGGCCGCTCCGCCCACCTCGGCCGTTTCGACGCCACCGCGCTCGACGGCGTGGCGGTAGAGGTCGAGGTCCTCCGGGCCGAGGGCGCTCAGCTTCTCCGTGATGTCCGATTCCGTCATAGTTCGTCCCCCGTGCAGCTTGCTGTGGCTCACCATCATGCGATCGAGGGGTCATCGACCACGAGCCCGCTCCGACGCGATGCTGATCACGGTTCGCGAGGCGCCTCCCCGAGCCGCGACCGACCGCTCCGACCGCTCCGCGCGACCACACCTCCCAGGGGACACCCATGCCCGGAACCACCATCACCACCGGTACCACCGAAGGTGTCGGTACCACCGCCACCACCCCGCTCCTGAGCCGCCCCGACTTCGCCCGGCTCTGGACGGCCCAGACCGCCTCCCTGTTCGCCGCCCAGATCGGCGACCTCGCGCTCCCGCTCACCGCGGTGCTCGTCCTCGCCGCCGGCTCCGAACAGGTCGGCCTGCTCGCCTCGGTGGCCCGGCTGCCGTACCTGCTGCTCGCCCTGGCCGCCGGGGTGCTGGCGGACCGTCTCCGCCGCCGTCGGCTGATGATCGTGGCCGACCTCGGCCGGGCACTCCTCCTCGCCGCCGTGCCGTTGCTGTACTGGGCCGACGCGTTGGGCATCGGCGTGCTCTACGCGACCGCCTTCCTGGTCGGCTGCGGCACGGTGCTGTTCGACGTGGCCGCGCAGGCGTACCTGCCCCGGCTGCTGCCCCGGGAGGACCTGGCGCGCGGCAACGCACTGCTCGGCTCCAGCCAGTCGGCGGCGACGATCGGCGGCCCGGCGCTCGGCGGACTGCTGGTGCAGTGGCTGACCGCGCCGGTGGCGGTCTGCGCGGCGGCGCTCTCCTACGCCGGCTCGGTGGTGAGCCTGCTGTCGATCCGCCACCGGGAGGAACGCCGGCCGGAGCGGACGGCCGGGAAGCCGCTGCGGGAGATCCGGGAGGGGCTGGCGCTGCTGCTGCGCAGTGAGCGGCTGCGGACGATGGCGGTCATGGCCGCCGTCTTCAACCTCTTCTTCACCGCCTTCGAGGTGGCCTACCTCCAGTACCTCCCGCGCACCCTGGGCCTGTCGCCCGGCGCGATCGGCTTGGTGCTGGCGGCGCTCGGCCCGGGCTTCCTGCTGGGTGCGGTGTTCGCGGCCCGGCTGCCGGTCCGGCTCGGCTACGGGCGGACGCTGGTGCTGACCGCCCTGGTGGCCAACCTGGTGATGCCGTTGACCGCACTGGTGCACGGCGGGACGGTGCTCTCCGTCGGCGCGCTGATGGTGATCAACCTGCTCTTCGCGGCCTTCGGCACCGCCAACAACGTGACGGTGCTGACCATCCGCCAGTCGATCACCCCGGACGGGCTCCAGGGGCGGGTGGCGGCGACGAACCGCTTCGTCGCGATGGGAGCGGCCCCGCTGGGCGCGCTGCTCGGCGGCGGGCTGGGCGCCGGCCTCGGCCTGCGCGGCACGGTGCTGGTGACGGCGCTCGGGCTCTGCGTGGCGCTGGTGCCGCTCGGGCTCTCCTCGCTGGCCCGGATCGGGGGCGAGCTGCCGATCGCGCCCTGAGCGGGCCGGAGGGTGAGCGGAAAGGCAGGGGGCCCGGCAGAGAAATGGCCGGGCCCCCTTGGGTACTGCTCTTGTGCTCATGATGACGGCCACGGGGGCCGTCTGCGGACCCGAGGGGTCCCGAGCGATCAGGTCATCAGAGGATGATCAGATAGCGGTAACGTTCTCCGCCTGCGGGCCCTTCGGGCCCTGGGTGACGTCGAAGCTGACCGCCTGGTTCTCCTCCAGCGAGCGGAAACCGTTCGCGTTGATGGCGGAGTAGTGGACGAAGACGTCGGGGCCGCCGCCCTCCTGGGCGATGAAGCCGAAGCCCTTCTCAGCGTTGAACCACTTGACGGTTCCCTGAGCCATGCCGTTCTCCTTGCGAGGGACGTATTGGGGGCCACACCGTGTGGCACCCGGTCCGCTGCGCTGATCGCCCTGCCTCCGGACGGGTCCGGAGTTTTTCGATATTGCTGAAAAACTACAAAAAGCCTGCGGTTACATGCTCCGCAGGCTTCAAGTACTGCAAGGGGAATCAAACTGCAACTGAGGGCAACGCTAGCATGCGGCCGCTGTGACGACCAGAGGTGACTTGCGGGCCGGACAGGGCGTGTCGTAAGGCCGGTGCGAGGCTTCCGGAACGGCGGGCATACCCTGCGGGGAGGCGCACGAACAGCAAGGGAGCGGCGCAGTGGCGGTACCGGATGCGGAAACGCAGGAGCCCCAGGAGAACCCCCCGGTCAGGCCGCGGGTCGGGCATATTCAGTTCCTGAACTGCGTACCCCTCTACTGGGGTCTGGCCAGGACGGGCAATCTGCTCGACCTGGACCTCACCAAGGACACTCCGGAGAAGCTCAGCGACCTGTTGGTCGGCGGCTCCCTGGACATCGGCCCGATCACCTGCGTCGAGTACCTGCGGCACGCGGACGAACTGCTGGTGCTGCCCGACATCGCGGTCGGCAGCGACGGCCCGGTGATGTCCTGCGTGATCGTCAGCAAGGTCCCGCTGGCCGAACTGGACGGACGCCGGGTCGCCCTCGGCTCCACCAGCCGGACGTCGGTGCGGCTGGCCCGGTTGCTGCTGGAGGAGCGCGAGGGCGTGCGGCCGGAGTACTTCAGCTGCCCTCCCGACCTGGACGCGATGCTCGCCGAGGCCGACGCCGCCGTGCTGATCGGCGACCCGGCCCTGCGGGCCTACCTCGGACAGGCGGCCGCGCAGGGTCTGGCCGTGCACGACCTCGGAGCGATGTGGAAGGAGTGGACCGGGCTGCCGTTCGTCTTCGCCGTCTGGGCCGCCCGCCGCGACTTCGCCGAGCGCAGCCCCGAGCTGACGGCGGCGGTGCACCGGGCCTTCCTGGAGTCCCGCGACCTCTCGCTGGTGGAGGCCCGTGCGGTCGCCGAGCACGCGGCCCGCTGGGAGCAGTTCGACGCCGAGGTGCTGGAGCGCTACTTCAGCGAGGCGCTGGACTTCTCGCTCGGCGAGCGGCAGCTGGCGGGCATGGCCGAGTTCGCCGGCCGGGTCGCCCACGACAGCGGCTTCGCCCCGGACGTCATGGTCCGGCTGCTGGAGCCGGTGCCGGTGGTGGTCTGACCGCGGGTCTGTTCGAACGCTCGGACCGAGCGGCGGGGGGCGGACCACGCGGGGCAGGGGCGGAGCGAAGAGGCGGAGGAGCGGAGGAGCGAGGAAGGGGCGGGCGGTACCCGGGGGAGGGGTACCGCTTGCCCCCGTCGGTACGGGGTGCGGTTGTCCCCTCGGTTGTCCCCTCGGTTGTCCCCCTCGTCTGTCCCGCCGCGTTTGTCCCCGCGCCCGCCCCGCGCGGCCCGGTAGCGTCTGCACGCGAGATCCGTGGCATCGGCGGCGCCCGAAGGCGGCGGCGACGGCCGGGCGGCTGAGGGGAGCGTGCGCGATGCAGGCACTGGGGGCGGACGACCCGCGCCAGGTGGGCGGGTACCGGTTGCTGCGGCGGCTCGGCTCGGGAGGGATGGGCCGGGTCTACCTCGGCCGGACGGCCGGTGGCCGCACGGTGGCCGTCAAGGTGGTCC
Source organism: Kitasatospora sp. NPDC058218 (assembly GCF_042882445.1). Classification (NCBI taxonomy): domain Bacteria; kingdom Bacillati; phylum Actinomycetota; class Actinomycetes; order Kitasatosporales; family Streptomycetaceae; genus Kitasatospora; species Kitasatospora sp. NPDC058218. Next base: position 122,279 of record NZ_JBHVWC010000013.1, read on the forward strand.
GCGGCGAGCTCGCGGAGGACGCCGAGTTCCGGGCACGGTTCCGGCAGGAGGTCGCGGCCGCCCGCCGGGTCGGCGGAGCCTGGACGGCGCCCGTGCTGGACGCGGACACCGAGGGCGAGCACCCCTGGGTGGCCACCGGCTACGTCGCCGGCCCCGCGCTCGGCACCGCCGTCCGCGACTTCGGGCCGCTGCCCGAGCAGGCCGTACGGACCCTCGGTGTCGGGCTCGCCGAGGCGCTGGCCCATGTGCACGGCCTCGGGCTGGTGCACCGGGACGTCAAGCCGTCCAACGTCCTGCTGACCCTGGACGGGCCGCGCCTGATCGACTTCGGCATCGCCCGCGCGCTGGACGCGACCAGCGGCTTCACCCGGTCCGGCTACGTGGTCGGCTCACCCGGCTTCATGTCGCCGGAGCAGGCGAACGGGCAGCCGGCCGGTCCGCCGAGCGACGTCTTCTCACTCGGCGCGGTGCTCGCCTTCGCGGCCACCGGTGTGCAGCCCTTCGGCGAGGGGGTGAGCGTGGCGGTGCTGCTCTACCGGGTGCTGCACGAGGAGCCGGACCTCTCCGGGCTCGCCGGGCCGCTGCGCCCGGTCGTGCTGGACTGCCTGGCCAAGGACCCGGCCGCCCGCCCGACCCCGCTGCAGCTGCGGGACCGGTTGGACGCCGACGGCGCGGCCACCGTCCGGCTGGGGCGGGGCGGCTGGCTGCCGCCCGCGCTGGCCTCGGGGGTCGGCCGCAGCGCCGTCGAACTGCTCGACCTGGAGGGCGAGGTGGAGGCGGGGGGAGCAGGCGTCCCGCGGGGCCCCGCTTCGGCGCCGGGTGATTGGGCGGCGGGTGGTTCGAGCGCGGGTGGTTCGAGCGCGGGTGCTTCGGGCGCGGGTGGTTGGGCGGCGGGCGCTTCGGGCGCAGGTGCTTCGGAGGGCCGGACGCCGACCGATCGCGTGCCGGTCGACCGGGTGCCGCAGGACCGGACGCCGACCGAGGCGGTGGAGCGGACGGCGGCGCGTCGGACCCGGACGGGGGTGGTGGTCGCGATGGCGGTCGTCGTGCTGCTCTCGGCCGGCGGCTACGGCCTCTACCGCGGGTTCCGGGGCGAGGCGACCCCGGAGTACACGCCCACCGCGGGGACGACCGTCTCCTCCTCGTTCAGCTGGTCGGCCACCGCGACCTCCACCACCTCCTCGTCCACCACCTCCTCGTCCACCACGCCGACCGCCAGCCCGGCGCCCCCGCCGGGCACCGCCTCCGGCCCGAGCGTCGTACCCGCCGGCTTCCTCGGCACCTGGCGCGGGGAGATGACCACCGATAAGGGGCTGCCCGCCGGCACCACCACACTGGTGATCGGCCCGGCCGCGATCGGACAGGAGAACACCACCAGCCGCAACGCCGTCACCGGGCTGATCTCCGTCAGCTGCGAGGGTGCCTGGACGCTGGACTCGGCGTCGGAGGGGAAGCTGGTGTTCACCTCCCGGTTGGTCCGCTCCTCGCTCCCGGGGGCGTGCAGCAGCGGCTCCAACGCGGAGACGCTCACCCTGCAGAAGGACGGCACCATCCGGTTCAGCTCCGCCGATCCGGCGGCCGGGAACCCGACCGGGACGATGCGGAAAGCGGCCTGACGGCAGAGTGCGAAAGCGCTGGCGTAGGCTGGTTCGGCCGTACCCGGAAGCACTGAAACACGCAGCAGTACCCGAGAGAGAGAAGGCCGCCAGGTGTCCGAGCTCGCAGCGACCACCCTCGATGCGCCCAGCACCGACCTGCAGGCCGTGCTCGACCGGGCGGCCGGCGGTGGCCGGATCAGCCCGGAAGAGGCCCTGGAGCTGTACCGCTCGGCGCCGCTGCACGCGCTCGGCTCGGCGGCCGACGCGGTGCGCCGCCGCCGCTACGCCGGTACCGAGCACATCGCGACGTACATCATCGAGCGGAACATCAACTACACCAACGTCTGTGTGACGGCGTGCAAGTTCTGCGCGTTCTACGTGCCGCCGAAGAGCGACAAGGGCTGGTCCCGCGACCTCGACGAGATCCTGCGCCGCTGCGCGGAGACGGTCGAGCTGGGCGGCACCCAGATCATGTTCCAGGGCGGGCACCATCCGGACTACGGCGTGGAGTACTACGAGCGCGCCTTCTCGGCGATCAAGGCGGAGTTCCCGCAGCTGGTGATCCACTCGCTGGGCGCCTCCGAGGTCGACCACATGGCCCGGATCTCGGGAGTGTCGATCGAGGAGGCCATCACCCGGATCCACAAGGCGGGCCTGGACTCCTTCGCGGGCGCCGGCGCCGAGTTGCTGCCGGCGCGACCGCGCAAGGCGATCGCACCGCTCAAGGAGTCCGGCGAGCGCTGGCTGGAGATCATGGAGGCGGCGCACGGCCTGGGCGTCGAGTCCACCTCCACCATGCTGATGGGCACCGGCGAGACCAACGCCGAGCGCATCGAGCACCTGCGGATGATCCGCGAGGTGCAGGACCGCACCGGCGGGTTCCGCGCCTTCATCCCGTACACGTACCAGCCGCAGAACAACCACCTCAAGGGCTCGACCCAGGCGACCGTCTTCGAGTACCTGCGGATGATCGCGATCGCCCGCCTCTTCCTCGACAACGTCGCCCACATCCAGGGCTCCTGGCTGACCACCGGCAAGGAGGCCGGCCAGCTGTCGCTGCACTACGGCGCGGACGACCTCGGCTCGGTCATGCTGGAGGAGAACGTGGTCTCGGCGGCCGGCGCCAAGCACCGGTCCAACCTCACCGAGCTGATCCACCTGATCCGGGCCGCCGACCGCGTCCCGGCCCAGCGCTCGACCACCTACGAGCACCTGCGGGTGCTGGACGACCCGGCCAACGACCCGGTCGACCCGCGGGTCGCCTCCCACATCGCCTCCACGGCGATCGCGGGCGGCACCGCGCACCCCGAGCTGAAGATCCTCGACAACGGCTGACGCCGGCTGACGCGGACGCAGCAGCGGTTGCCGGGGCGGCTGCCGCTGCTGCTTGTCTGCTGTGCCTGGGCCGTCAGTCGTCGGGACGACCTTGGGACGACCCAGCCGTTCCCACCTGATCGGTGCCGACCCCGCCCTGGTGACCTCGCCATGCTGACGCTGCACCGGGCCGCCCTCGTGCTGCCCGACCCGGCCGACCCCACCGCCCCGTCCATCGTCGACGGGGCGGTGCTGGTGCACGGCGAGCTGATCGCCGCCCTCGGTCCGTACGGGGAGCTGACCGCCGCCCATCCCCGGGCCCGGCTGCGGGACTGGGGCGACGGCCTGCTCACCCCCGGCCTGCTCAACCCGTACGGGCACTGGCTGCTGGAGTACGCGTACCACCCGGACCCGCGCGAGGAGATCGGGGACGCGCCGGTTCCCGGGGGCTTGGCGGCCCTTTCGGGCCTGACGGGCCTGACGGGGTCGGTGGGTCCGGTGGGTCCGGTGGGTCCGGTGGGTCCGGTTGACGAGGCGCGTTGCGGCGCGAGTGCCCGGCGTGGGCTTCAACGGATGCTCGGCTTCGGGGTGACGGCGGTGGCCGGCCCGTTCGAGCGGGCGGCGGTGCGTACGGCGGTGGCCCGTTCGGGGCTGACCGCGCTGCCCGGTGTGGACGGGCTCCCCGGTGCGGAGGGGCCGTTGGACCCGCTCGCCGTGCTGCCGTTCGCGGCGGCGGTGCAGGGGCGGCTGGCCGTTGGTGGGCGGGCCGACTTCGCCGTGTTCCGGTCCGGCGTGAGTGCCGAGGCGCGGGACGACGTGGAGGTCGAGGCGGGGGACGAGGCGGGGGACGAGCTGGGGCCCGAGGCGGAGGTCGAGGTGGGCTCCGAGATGGGCCCGCAGCCCGGGGGCTGTCTGGCGACCGTGCTGGCCGGGCGGTTGGTGTACCGCCGACGCTGAGTCCCGCCTACTCGCGGGTAGCCTGACTCCCGTATCAAGCGCGGGAGTTCCTTCGTGTGCCGCCGAACTGCACTGTTGGCCATATTGTCTGATTCACCCTTCGCCGTGACCTGAGGGCCCGCCAGCGGATACGATCCCGGTCAGCTCAGTCCGTACCCTCACCACACACCGCCCGTCCCCACGGGTGGCGGGGCCCCGTCCCAGGCCCCGAAGGCTAGCCAGGACAGGAACCATGCGATCCGCGACCGTCCCCCCGCCGCGCTTCCCGCGGTTGGGCCGTGGTTGGTACCTCACCGCCGTGCTCAGCGCCGTGCTGGCCGTCGGCATGTGCCTGCTCGGTTGGCGTCAGGCCGAACAGGCCGACCGGATCGGCGCGCACCCGGTGAGAGTGGACGGCGTCGTCACCCAGATGCCCACCGGCGGCGGCTCCTACAGCACCGTCAGCTACCGGGCCGCCGGTCAGCAGCACACCGCCGCGGCGCTGCCGCTGGCGGACGGCGCCAAGGTCGGTGACGCGGTCTGCCTGGAGCACGCCGCCGACGACCCCGGCGCGGTGCGGATCTGCGGCGCCACCTATCCGCAGCCGGTCGGCGTCGGGCTGGCACGGTTCAGCGTGCCGGTGGCCGTGCTGCTCTTCCTGATCTGCGTGCTGCGGATCCATCGGCATCGCCGGGCGGTCGCCATTCGCAGCGGCAACGGGCGGTTCGCCACCACCGTCGCCCTGGCGACCGGCGCGCTGGCCGAGGGAATGCCCGCGATAACGCAGGGCAAGCGCTCGCGCCGGAAGCGGCGCTCGGGCGGGCGGCGCGGCCTGCACTGAGGTCGCGCGCCCCACTTGCGCGCCCCGGCCGGGGCAGTCGCCGTCGGGGGCGTCAGCAGAGCGTCGGGGGCCCGCGGAGAGCCCGCGACGGGCGGGCGGCGTGCCCCCTTGCGGAACTCGTCGGCGCCAGGGTGAACAATGGGGGGCGTGACCCGAGCCTCTCTGGACAAGCAGCCGCACGAAGTCGCCGCCATGTTCGACGACGTCGCGGCCAAGTACGACCGCACCAACGACGTGCTCTCCCTCGGTCAGGCCCGCGCCTGGCGTCGGGCGGTGGCCGAGGCGGTGGCCGCCGGGCCGGGCGACGTCGTGCTCGACCTCGGGGCCGGCACCGGCACCTCCTCGCTGCCCTTCGCCGAGGCGGGCGCCACGGTCGTCCCGTGCGACTTCTCGGTCGGCATGCTCGCGGAGGGCAAGCGCCGCCACCCCGAGCTGCCGCTCACCGCCGGGGACGCGACCAGGCTGCCGTTCGCCGACAACACCTTCGACTCGGTGACGATCTCCTTCGCGCTGCGCAACGTGCAGGACACCGACGCCGGGCTGAGCGAGATGTTCCGCGTCACCAAGCCCGGCGGCAAGCTGGTGATCTGCGAGTTCTCGACGCCGACCTGGACGCCGTTCCGCACGGTCTACACCGAGTACCTGATGCGCGCGCTGCCGCCGGTCGCCACCGCCGTCAGCAGCAACCCGGACGCCTACGTCTACCTCGCCGAGTCCATCCGCGAGTGGCCGGACCAGCCCGCGCTGGCCGCCAAGCTGCAGGACGCCGGCTGGTCCAAGGTCGCCTGGCGCAACCTCACCGGCGGGATCGTCGCCCTGCACCGGGCCTACAAGGTCTCGTAGCGCGCGCCTGGCCCACGCGCGGGTGCTGGCCCACGCGCGGGTGGGCGGTCGGTGGTGTGCGGCGGGGGTCGGAGCCGGTCGGGGCGTTCGGGCGTGGCCGCCTGTGCGGTGCGCGCGGTCGGTTCAGCCGCGTGGCCAGACCACGCCCTGCAGGTCCTCGATCGAGCGGTTGAGCCGGGTCAGCGCCGTCGCCAGCCCGGCCACCTCGGCCTCCGACCAGCCCTTCAGGACCCGGTCGAGCCCCTCCTGGTGGCGGCGGCGATCCTCCGTGAGGGCCTCGCCGCCGACGACGGTGATGGCGAACTTGCGGGCCACCCCGCCGTCCGGGTCCGGGATGCGCTCCACCACACCCGCCCGGAGCATCGCGGCCGCCTGCCGGTTCACGGTGGAGGCGTCCAGCTGGAACGCCTCGGCGAGCTGTCCGATCGACATGGGCCCCTGTGCCTCGATCCGGGAGAGCAGCAGATAGGCGGAGCGCTCCAGGGCGCCGGTACTGCGCCCGCCGGCCATCGCGTGGTGACGCCCGATGAGCATCAGCTCCCGTTCGATGTCGTTCAGGTGGTCCCTCACGCGTGCCTCCGGGCGGCCGTACTCCCTGCGTCGTTCGCGTTCATGGTAACCATCGGAGCTTGATGTGCATGGTGCATGCAATATGTATAGTGCACATGACGAAGGGGATGTGCCCATGAAGAGTGCCGAGAACAACGCCGTGGGCGGCGCCGTGCCACCGACCGGCCGGACCGCCCGCCGTTCGGCCGGCGCGGGGACGGGCGGTGACGGGCAGGCCAGGGTGGGGGCGGCCGGTGTCGAGGTGGCCGGTGCCGAGGTGGCCGGTACGGGGGCGGCCGGGGACCGGAGCGGCGCCGTCGTCGCGGTCCTGGCCTTCGCCGGCATCACGGTCGCCGTGATGCAGACGATCGTCATTCCGATCGTCCCCGCGTTGCCCGGACTGCTTCACACCTCAGCGTCCAACGCCTCCTGGGCCCTCACCGCGACCCTGCTCGCGGGCGCCGTCGCGACCCCGGTCAGCGGGCGGCTCGGCGACCTCTTCGGCAAGCGCCGGATGCTGCTCGCCAGCCTGCTGTTGATGATCGTCGGCTCGGTGGTCGCGGCGCTCGGCTCCTCGTTGGTCCCGGTCGTCGTCGGTCGCGCGCTCCAGGGCGCCGCAGCCGGAGTCATCCCGCTGGGCATCAGCATCATGCGGGACGTCCTGCCGCGGGAGCGGCTCGGCTCCGCGATGGGCCTGATGAGCTCCTCGCTCGGCATCGGCGGCGCACTCGGCCTGCCCGCCGCAGCCGTCGTCGCCCAGCGCGCGGACTGGCACTGGCTGTTCTGGGGCTCGGCCGGCCTCGGCGCGGTCGCGGTCACCCTGGTGCTGCTGGTCGTTCCGGAGTCGCCCGACCGCAGTGGAGGCCGCTTCGACGCGATCGGCGCCGCCGGGCTCTCGGCGGGGCTGGTCTGCCTGCTGCTCGCCATCTCCAAGGGCAGTGACTGGGGCTGGCTCGATGGCCTCACCCTCGGCCTGTTCGCCGCCGCCGTGGTGATCCTGCTGCTCTGGGGCCTGTTCGAACTGCGCAGTGACCAGCCGCTGGTCGACCTCCGGGCCACCGCCCGTCGGCAGGTGCTGCTCACCAACGGCGCCTCGGTGGCGCTCGGCTTCGCGATGTACGCGCAGTCGCTAGCGCTGCCCCAGCTGCTGCAACTGCCCGAGGCGACCGGCTACGGCCTCGGCCGCTCGATGGTGGTGGCCGGGCTCTGCATGGCCCCCGGTGGTCTGATCATGATGCTGGTCTCCCCCTTCTCGGCGAAGCTCTCCGCCGCCAAGGGCCCGCGGACCTCGCTGCTGGTCGGCGCGGTCGTGCTCGCCGTCGGGTATCTGCTGGGCCTCGCGCTGCTGCACGAGGTCTGGCAACTGGTGCTGGTCGGCTGCGTCATCGGCACCGGCATCGCCTTCGCCTACGCGGCCATCCCGGCGCTCATCATGGGCGCCGTCCCGCCCGGCGAGACCGCCGCGGCCAACGGGTTCAACGCGCTGATGCGCTCGATCGGCACCTCCTTCGCCAGTGCGGTGATCGGCGCGGTGCTCGCGCAGACCGCCGTCTCCTTCGGACCGGCGCAGGTGCCCTCGCTGGGCGGCTTCCGGGCGACCTTCGCGATCGGCGCCGGAGCGGCGGCGCTCGGGGTGCTGATCACCGCCTTCATCCCGCGCCGGCGGCGGGAGGCGGCCCCCGTCGCACTCGTGGTGGTGCCGGGCGGTGCCGGGGTCGAGGGCGGAAGTGACGCTGCCGGGGTCGGGAGCGGGAGCGGGAGTGACGCTGCCGGGGCAGGGGCAGGGGCAGGGGCAGGGGCCGGGGCCGGGAGTGGGAGTGGGAGCAGGGCCGAGGCCGAGGTCGGGGGCGGAGCCGGGGCCGAGGCCGGGGCCCGTACCTAGATTCGGGGGTGCGTCGCAGGAGCCGCCCTCGGATTCGGGCCCGGGGGCGGCAACTAGACTGCCGGGGACAACGCCTCCGTCCCCCAGCCGTAGCTCCAGGAGAGTGCCCACCGTGTCCGAGACCGCAGCCGACCTGACGAAGCCGGACAGCCCCGTGGAGAGCACCGCGGACGTCATCGTGGTCGGTGCGGGCCCGGCCGGCGCCACCACCGCGTACTACCTCGCCCAGGCCGGCCTGGACGTGCTGCTGCTGGAGAAGACCTCGTTCCCCCGCGAGAAGGTCTGCGGCGACGGCCTGACGCCCCGTGCCACCAAGCAACTGGTCGACATGGGGATCGACGTGTCGCTGGAGAACGGCTGGCTGCACAACAAGGGCCTGCGGATCATCGGCGGCGGCGTCCGGCTGGAGCTGGACTGGCCGGAGCTGTCCGCGTTCCCCGACTACGGACTGGTCCGCAAGCGCGCCGACTTCGACGAGCTGCTCGCCCGTCAGGCGGAGAAGGCCGGCGCCCGCCTGTACGAGCGGTGCAACGTCAGCGGCCCGGTGCTGGACGACCGGACCGGTCGGATCGTCGGCGTCACCGCCCGGCTCGGCGACGAGAAGCGCGCGGTGACCTTCCGCGCCCCGCTGGTCGTCGCGGCCGACGGCAACTCCACCCGGCTCTCGCTGGCCATGGGCCTGCACCGCCGCGAGGACCGTCCGATGGGTGTCGCCTACCGGACGTACTTCACCTCCCCGCGCCATGACGACGACTACCTGGAGTCCTGGCTGGAGCTGTGGGACACCCGCGCCGGGGACCGCAAGCTGCTGCCCGGCTACGGCTGGATCTTCGGCATGGGCGACGGCACCTCCAACGTCGGGCTCGGCATCCTCAACTCCTCGCCCGCCTTCGGCGAGCTGGACTGGCGCGACGTGCTCAAGGCCTGGTGCGCCAGCATGCCGGCGGAGTGGGGCTACACCCCCGAGAACATGACCGACCCGATCCGCGGCGCCGCCCTGCCGATGGCCTTCAACCGGCAGCCGCACTACACCCGAGGCCTGCTGCTCGTCGGCGACGCCGGCGGCATGGTCAACCCGTTCAACGGCGAGGGCATCGCCTATGCGATGGAATCCGGCCAGATCGCTGCCGGCGTCATCGTCCAGGCCAACGCCCGGGTGACAGAGGCCGGTCGCGAGCGGGCCCTCCAGGCGTACCCGCGCATTCTCAAGGACGTCTACGGGGGCTACTACACCCTCGGTCGCGCCTTCGTGAAGCTCATCGGCAACCCCAAGGTGATGCAGCTCGCCACCCAGCGCGGCCTGACCCACCCGATGTTGATGAAGTTCGTCCTCAAGATGCTCGCCAACCTGACGGACCCGCAGGGCGGCGACGCCATGGACCGCATCATCAACGGTCTCGCCCGCGTCGCCCCGAACGCCTGACGCCAGCTCCCCGGCCCGGTGCCGCTCCCGCTCCCGGCGGGACGGCCCGGGTCGTTGCTGTTCCCGGCCGTTGCCGTTTCGGGCCCGTTACTGCTCCCGGCGGCTGGCGGTGGAGCGCTGCTCGACGTAGGCGAGGCGCTCGGCGAAGACCCGGGCGGCGTCCGGGGTGAGCGTGCGCAGGGCGACCAGGGCTGTGAAGACGACATCGCAGAGCTCGTGCTGGACGTCCTCCCAGGTGTGGGTGACACCCTTGCGAGGGTTCTGGCCGGTGACGCCGACCACCGCGGCGCCGACCTCGCCCACCTCCTCCGAGAGTTTGAGAATGCGGAGCAGGCGCTCCTCCTGCGGGGAGAGCACGCTCTCCCGGTCCAGCCAGGCGACCAACTGGTCGACGCTCTCCCAGATCCTGCTGTCCATCGGCGCTGCTCCCGTACGGCTTCGGTGACGTCGACCACCGTACGGGAGCGGGCACGGGGCTCAGCGGGAGCTGATCTTCACGTTCCGGATGTTCACCGGGAGGGTCGGGAAGCCGTCGCCGGGGCTGTTCTGGTCGTCCTCGCCACCGGCGGCGATCTTCTGCAGGACGTCCAGGCCGGCGGTGATCCGGCCGAACGGGGTGTAGGCGGGGGAGAGCTTGGTGTCCTTCCAGACGAAGAAGAACTGGCTGCCGTTGGTGTTCGGCCCGGCGTTGGCCATGGCCACGGTGCCGGCGGGGTAGGTGGCGCCGGAGAGGTTCTCGTCGGGGAAGGAGTAGCCCGGGCCGCCGCTGCCGGTGCCGGTCGGGTCGCCGCACTGCAGGACGAAGATCCGCTGGGTGGTGAGCCGGTGGCAGTGGCTCCGGTCGAAGTAGTCGTGCTCGGCGAGGAAGCGGAACGAGAACGTGGTGCAGGGCGCCTCGGCGGTCAGGGCCTGGAAGGTGATCGAGCCCTGGCTGGTCTTCAAGGTCGCGCTGTACGGCTTGGCCGCCTTCTTGGCATTGAAGACCGGGATGCCCTTGAAGTTGTCGGCGGGCACCGCCGGGGTGTACGTGCAGGTGGAGTCAGTGGTCGCGGCGGGTGCGGTTGACGCGGTTTCCGCGGCAGCGGTGCCGGTGGTCGCGGCGAGCAGGAGGACGCTGGCGGCGGCGGGCAACGCCCAGTGCTTGCGCTTCATGTGACGGGCCTTCCGGGGGGTGGTGGACGGCTGGATTGTCATGGCGACATCATCCATGCCCGGGCGGGGATCCGGTAGACGCCGGGGGCGGGAGGTGTGCGGTGTGCGGCAGTGGCTGGCGGGTGTCGTGCGGAGGTTCTAGCCTCCACGGTTCGGAGCCAGGCCGTGGCGGGCGACGGGCGTGGGTGGTGTGGGTGGGCGTTCAGTCGTCGACAGGTGCGGCGAACAGGCCGGCGCGGGCGGCCAGGGCGGCGGCGTCGGCGGCCTGTTCGGCGGTGCGGGCGTCCAGGGGTTCGCCGGTGACGAACAGGCGGTAGTAGAGCGGAGCCGTCGCCGCCCGGACCACTTCGGCGCCGTCCGTTCCTTCGGGCAGCTCGCCCCGCTCGACGGCCCGTGCGGCCACCGTGGCGGCCTGGCGGTGGCGGGCCGCGAAGAAGGCGCGCAGGGCGGTGGCACCGATGTCGGAGCGTTGGGCGGCGGCGATCAGTGCGGTCGGGGTCTGGCCGAGTTCGGGGTCGGTGAAGACGGCGTACACCTGGTGGGTGATCTCGCGCAGGTCGGTGGTGAGGTCGCCGGTGTCGGGGAGTGGCCAGGGCTGGTCGGCGGAGGCGGTGAGCGCGTCCGCGATCAGCCCGTCCACCCCGCCCCAGCGGCGGTACAGGGTGGCCTTGTGCGCGCCCGAGCGAGCCGCGACCGCTTCGACGGTCAGTCCGACGTATGCCTTCTCGGTCACCTCGGCGAGCGTCGCGGCCACCACGTCCGCACGCACCCGGGCGCTGCGTCCGCCGGGGCGTGGCGTGGGGGTTCGAGACTCGCTCACGGTCGACTCCAGTCGCTTCGGTGTGTGTGGCAGTCGCAGCACCATGCCATCCCTCGATGTTAATGCGACACCAGTCGCCTTTCGATGCCCGGACGGGGCGGTCGAAGCCGAAAGCCGTTGATCGCGGGTGGTCCGGTGCGCGAAGATGGCGGGTCCTTGGTGCAGGCCCCTCGAGAAGGCCTGCGATGCTCCGAGATCCGTCCGATGTCGTACGGGAATCTCCTCGTCGGTTCCGTTCGCTTCGGAGAGGCCCTGCCCATGCGCACGTCGTCGTCCTTCCTTCGTGATGTACCGGTGCTGCTGGTGGCGGTGGTGTGGGGGTCGAGCTTTCTCGCGGTCCAGCAGGTGGCCGAGCCGGAGACGGTGGTGGCGATGCTGGTGCTGCGGTTCGGTCTGGTGCTGCCGCTGCTGGGGGTGCTCGCACGGCGGGCACTGCGGGGGATGAGCCGGGCCGAGTGGCTGGGCGGGGCCCTGCTGGGACTGGTGCTCGGTGGGGTTTTTCTGCTGGAGACGTACGGTGCGGTGCACACCTCCGCGACCAATGCCGGCCTGATCATCAGCCTCACGATGGTGTTCACTCCGCTCGCCGAGAGCGCGCTCGCCCGAACCCCGTTGCCGCGGGCGTTTCTTGCCGCGGCCGGGCTGGCGGTGGTGGGTGTCGCTCTGCTCACTGGCGGCGGCGGCCTGAAGGCGCCGACAGTGGGCGATCTGCTGGTACTCGGTGCCGCTGTGGTGCGGACCGTGCACGTGCTCGCCATGGCTCGCGTCCGGGCCATCGAGGAGACCGACACGCTGGCCCTCACCTGGGTCCAACTCGCGACCGCCACGGTGGTGTTCGCCGCCGTCTCGCCGATCGCCGGACCGCTGCCGTGGACGGTCGCGGCCTCGTACGGGCCCGCCGAGTGGGCCTGGCTGTTGCATCTGACGCTGCTCTGCACGCTGTTCGCCTTCTTCGTTCAGATGTGGGCCGTCCGCGCCACCTCGCCGTCCCGGGTCAGCCTGCTGCTCGGCACCGAGCCGCTCTGGGCAGCCGTCTTCGGGATCACCCTCGCCGGCAACCACTTGGGTCCGCTCGCCCTCCTCGGGGGTGCTCTCGTCCTGCTCGCCACCGAGTGGGGGCGCCGCACTGCCGTCGGGAAGGGGCGGGACGAACCGCGGCCGACGGAGGCCGAGACGGAGCCGGTTCCGGTCTGACCGTGCGCGGTCGTCATCGGCGCCCCAGGGTGCGGCGGGCGTAGGCAACGGTGACGGCGGCGACCAGCGGACCCCAGGCGACCAGCGGGAGGTAGCAGAGGGTCATGATCAGACCCGCGGTGCCGTGGGGGGCTTCCGGGCTGCTCATCGCGGATGCCCAGCCGCCGAACAGGGACGACATGCCGACCCAGGTGAGAGCGGCGGAGCCCAGCGCGGCCGGGACGATCGCGGCGAGCGGGTGGACGGTGCGGCCACCGATCAGGGGGACCCAGCGGGGTACCACCTCGCCCCAGGGGCGGACCAGGCCGAGGGTGAGGAGGGCCACCGCTTCGGCCAGAGCGCTCAGCAGGACGACGTAGACGGTGCCCCAGCCCGGGGTGTACCGGTCGGTCGTCGCGGCGAGCTCGCCGCTGAAGCCGACCGGGAGGCCCAGCCCGAGGACGACCCGCCAGAGACCGGACGGCACGGTGGTCCAGACGGTGGCCCTGGCGGCAAGGTCGGCCCAGCGGGGAACGCCGGATACGGCGTTGCGCCGGCCGCGGGCCGTGCCGACGGCCGGCGCGGCGGCTGCGGGACCACCGAGGTTGATGGGGTGAGTGGGCACTGGAACGGTGGTGGTCGCGGTGTCCGTCATGACGGTGAACTCCCTTCGCGGTCGGCCCCGGTGGCCGATCCGATGGGTCAAGCCTGGCGGCCGGACGAGGGCGGCAACAGATGCCGATCGGGCTGTTCCGGCTGCTCAGAAGGCATGCGGAAATGTGCCGATCGGCACAGGCAGGAGGCGCCGGCGGTCCATAAGCTGATCGTCGAGAGGAGGCGATGATGAGTCAGATCCTGGCGTTGGTTGTTCCCGCCGCTGTGCTGCTCGGTTGGGCGGCGCGGAAGCGGTGCGGGGTTGCCGTCGTGGCCGGTGCGGCCGGGGCGGGTTCGGTAGCGGTCACGGCGGGAGTCTGGGTTGCCGGCCGCTGGGCCGAGTCGGACCGGTGGTGCGGGCTGGTCGGGTTGCTCGAAGTCGCCTTTCTGCTCGTGCTGTTGGTCTCGACGCTGCGGGCCGAGGGCGGGCGGCGGTCAGCCGTGGTGGCCTGGACGATCGCAGGCGCCGTGGCACTCCAGCCGTCCCGCTTCCTCGGGATCGCCGGGCCGCAGGACGCGTTGACGCTCTTCGGCTTCGGTTCGGTGTTCTCGGTGCCCGCGGTGCTGATGGGGTTGTACCTGCGCGGGCTGGACGACACCCGGCGCCGCTCGGTGGCTGCCGCCCGTCGCACTCAGCGGCTCGAACTGGCCCATGATCTGCATGACTTCGTTGCGCACGACGTCAGCGGCATGGTCGCTCAGGCTCAGGCGGGCATGGTGCTGGCCGCCTCGGATCCGGCCAGGGCGGTGGCGCTGTTCGAGCGGATAGAGCGGGCCGGGCAGCAGGCGCTGGCCTCGCTCGACCGGACCGTCCACCTGCTGCGCAGTGAGGAGACGGAGACACCGGAGCGTGGTCCGCAGCCGGGCCTGGCCGAGCTCGTAGAGCTGACCGATCGATTCGCGGAGTCCGGCGGCGTCACCGTGCGGTTGGATGCCCCTGCCGACCAGCCCGGGGTGCCCAGGGAGGTGGCGGCAACGGCGTACCGCGTCGTGGTGGAGGCGTTGACCAACGTGCGCCGGCACGCGCCCGCCGCGCGCGTCGTCGACATCCGGGTGCGGCGCGAGGGGCGGTGGCTGGAGGTCGCGGTCCAGGACGACGGCGGTGCTCCGCAGCAGTCCGGTACGCGCTTCGGCGAGGTCTTCCGCGGAGGCAGCGGGCTTGCTGGGCTGGCAGCCCGCGTGGAGGCGCTGGGTGGGGCGCTCGCTTCGGGCCGGGAGGGCTCCGACGGCTGGCTGGTCACGGCGACGATGCCGCTGGAGGGGCGATGAGTATCAGGGTTCTTCTCGCGGACGACGATGAGGCGATCCGTAGTGCGTACCGGATCATTCTGGACGCCCAGCCCGACATCGAGGTGGTGGGTGAGGCCGAGGACGGCGAGGCGGCGGTGGAGCAGGCCGACCGGTTGCGGCCGGACGTGATCCTCGCGGACATCAGGATGCCGAGGCTGGACGGACTGGAGCTGACCCGGCGGTTGGGCGAGGAGTACCGGGTCGTCGTGGTAACGACCTTCGACCTCGACGAGTACGTGCACGCGGCGATCCGCGCCGGGGCCGCCGGTTTCCTGTTGAAGCGCTCTGGGCCGGCACTGCTCGCCGAGGCGGTGCGGGCAGCGGTCGCCGGGGACGCGTTGATCAGCCCGCAGGTCACCGTGCGTCTCCTGCGTCAGCTGTCGCAGCAGGATCACGCGCCGTATCAGCCGCAGCCGGTACGGCAGGCGGCGCATCGGGCGCGGCAGTCACAGGAGCAAGGGAGGAAGGGCGGAGCGGCGAACCAGGAGGCGCAGGGCAGGAGGGAGCGCCCGAGCGCGGAGTTCGTCGAGGAACTCACTGCGCGGGAGAGGGAGATCGCCCAGCTTGTCGCCGGCGGATCGACCAACGCGGAGATCGGATCGCAGCTGTTCATCACCGCCGGGACGGTGAAGAACCACCTGGCCACGATCCAGCGCAAGATCGGCGCCCGCAACCGCGTCGGTGTCGCGGCCTGGGTGTGGGAGAGCGGTTACTGAACGACGCGGCCCCGGGTGGCCGCCTGACACCCGGGTGACGCCAGGCCGGGCCTGCCCCCAGTGGCCTCGACTCAACGGTGCCCCAGCCCAACAGTCCCCAACCCAACAGCAGCTGCCCCAGTCCGACCGGGATGGCTCGCTCCGCCGCGACCGACCCACCCCGAGTCCCCGAACGCAGCCCCGGACGAGCTCCGACCGCGACTCCTAGCCGCCCCCGAGTCGCCCCCGAAACCACCCCCCGAAACGGCCCCCCGAGGGCGACAGGGCAGCGGCCGGCGGGCCGCGAAAAACGGACGCTCGCGCGCTTGTGAACGAAGGGTCAAGCGGGTGTTCGGAGGGCCGCCACCCCTGCGGGTGAGGCGCTATAACACGTCAACATGACGCCCAGAAATTTGCTCTGGGCGGCGCATAGTTGATATAGGAGCGACGCCCTGACCTGCCGCTTCGCAGATGAATACGACTTATTGTGACCATTTGACTGCTTTGCGTTGACAATTCTGGGCATGTTCACTTTCACCACCATTCCAAGGGTGGCGTAGATCACAAAGATCGCCATGAACTGCGTGTCGCAGATCACAAGCCGACGGGCATAGGATGCGCTCGTTCCAGGCTTTGTGAACTGCCTCACATGAGGTGGATCTCGGGAACTGGAACGCGGGTCCACCACAGCGTGACCCGTCGGTTCCGATCTGCAGTCAAGGACGACTGGACGGAGGGAGCGGGGGCTATGAATGCCTACGCGCCGATCCTCGTACTCGGTGCCATCGCGGCGGCGTTCGCGGTCGGCTCCGTCGTGATGGCCTCAATGACCGGCCCCAAGCGCTACAACCGGGCCAAGTTGGAGGCGTACGAGTGCGGCATCGAGCCGACCCCGCAGCCCGTGGGCGGCGGTCGGTTCCCGATCAAGTACTACCTGACGGCGATGCTCTTCATCGTCTTCGACATCGAGATCGTCTTCCTTTACCCGTGGGCGGTGAGCTTCGACGCCCTGGGGATCTTCGGGCTGGTCGAGATGCTCCTGTTCATCGCCACCGTCTTCGTCGCGTACGCCTACGTCTGGCGCCGCGGCGGCCTGGAGTGGGACTGAGTGCGGGGCGGCCGCTGACTTTGTGAACGGGCGGACAAGCCCGGACGGGTGCAGAGGCCCGAACCAGCGTACGGACCACAGGACTTGAGGGCACTGAGGGTATTGAGAGGGATCTGATGGGAATCGAGGAGAAGCTGCCGAGCGGCTTTCTGCTCACGAGTGTGGAGACGGCCGCGGGCTGGGTGCGCAAGGCGTCGCTCTTCCCGGCCACCTTCGGACTCGCCTGCTGCGCGATCGAGATGATGACCACCGGAGCCGGCCGCTACGACCTGGCCCGGTTCGGGATGGAGGTCTTCCGGGGCTCCCCCCGGCAGGCCGATCTGATGATCGTGGCAGGTCGGGTGAGCCAGAAGATGGCGCCGGTCCTGCGCCAGGTGTACGACCAGATGGCGAACCCGAAGTGGGTCATCTCGATGGGGGTCTGCGCCTCCTCGGGCGGGATGTTCAACAACTACGCCATCGTGCAGGGCGTCGACCACATCGTCCCGGTGGACATCTACCTTCCCGGCTGTCCGCCCCGCCCGGAGATGCTGATGGACGCCATCCTGAAGCTGCACGACAAGATCCAGCACGAGCCGCTGGGTGCGAACCGGCGCCGGGCCGAGGAGTTGGGCGAGGCGTTGGCCCTGCAGGCCACCCCGGTGAGTGAGATGCGGGGGCAGCTGCGATGAACGACCAGGTACCCGAGACCCGCCGCGACCAGGAGCAGCCACGCCGAGAGATCCCCGTCGAGGTGGTCGGTCGGCGCCAGGGCATGTTCGGCTCCCAGGGCAGTGGCGACACCTCCGGTTTCGGCGGGCTCGACACCCCGATCGCCCTGCCGTCCGCCACCGAACGCCCCTACGGCGGCTGGTTCGACGAGGTCGCGGACGAGTTGGAGGGCGCACTGGAGGAGCAGGGCCTCGAACCGGTGGACGTGATCGAGAAGACCGTCGTCGACCGCGCCGAGCTCACCTTCCACATCGCCCGTGAACACCTGCTCAAGACCGTGCGCATCCTGCGTGACGACCCCGCGCTCCGCTTCGAGCTCTGTCTCGGTGTGAGCGGTGTGCACTACCCGGGCGACCAGGGCCGTGAGCTGCACGCGGTCTACCACCTGCGCTCGATCACCCACGGCCGGCTGATCAGGCTGGAGGTCACGGCGCCGGACGCCGACCCGCGCATCCCGTCGGTGGTCAGCGTCTACCCGACCAACGACTGGCACGAGCGCGAGACCTACGACTTCTTCGGTCTGGTCTTCGAGGGCCACCCGGCCCTCACCCGGATCATGATGCCGGACGACTGGTTGGGCCACCCGCAGCGCAAGGACTACCCGCTCGGCGGCATCCCCGTCGAGTACAAGGGCGCTCAGATCCCGGCACCCGACCAGCGGAGGTCGTACAGCTGATGAGTACTCAGCACTACGAAGAGGCGGCGGCCGGGGAGGCCGCGGCGGCCGGAGCCCGGGACACCACCGAGGGTCGCGTCTTCACCGTCACCGGGGGCGACTGGGGCGAGGTGGTCGAAGCCGTCGGCCGGGCCGACGACGAGCGCATCATCGTCAACATGGGCCCCCAGCACCCGTCCACCCACGGTGTGCTGCGCCTGATCCTGGAGATCGACGGCGAGACGGTGAAGCAGGCCCGCTGCGGCATCGGCTACCTCCACACCGGCATCGAGAAGAACATGGAGTTCCGCAACTGGGTCCAGGGCACCACCTTCGTGACCCGGATGGACTACCTGACTCCGCTGTTCAACGAGACCGCCTACTGCCTCGCGGTCGAGAAGCTGCTCGGCATCACCGACGACATCCCGGACCGGGCGAACGTCATCCGCGTCATGATGATGGAGCTCAACCGGGTCTCCTCGCACCTGGTCTGCCTGGCCACCGGCGGCATGGAGATCGGCGGCATCACGCTGATGACCTACGGGTTCCGTGACCGCGAGACCGTCCTGGACGTCTTCGAGCTGGTCACCGGCCTGCGGATGAACCACGCGTACGTCCGCCCCGGCGGCCTCGCCCAGGATCTCCCGCCCGGTGCGGTCGACCAGATCCACGAGGCGGTGAAGACCCTCCGCTCCCGGATGCACGAGTACGACAAACTCGCCACCGGCAACCCGGTGTTCAAGGCGCGCCTGGTCGATGTCGGCTTCCTCGACCTGCCCGGCTGCCTGGCCCTCGGTGCCACCGGACCGGTCCTGCGCTCCACCGGCCTGCCGCACGACCTGCGCAAGACGGACCCGTACTGCGGCTACGAGAACTACGACTTCGAGGTCGCGATCGCCGACAGCGCCGACTCCTACGGCCGCTTCCTGATCCGCCTGGAGGAGATGAAGCAGTCGCTGCGGATCGTCGAGCAGTGCCTGGAGCGGCTCCGTCCCGGCCCGGTCATGGTGGCCGACAGGAAGATCGCCTGGCCCGCCCAACTGGCCGTCGGCCCGGACGGCATGGGCAACTCGCTCGACCACATCCGCAAGATCATGGGCACCTCGATGGAGGCCCTGATCCACCACTTCAAGCTGGTCACCGAGGGCTTCCGGGTCCCGGTCGGCCAGGCGTACGCGGCGGTCGAGTCGCCCAAGGGCGAGCTGGGCGTGCACGTGGTCAGCGACGGCGGGACGCGCCCGTACCGGGTCCACTTCCGGGATCCGTCGTTCACCAATCTGCAGTCGATGGCGGCGATGTGCGAGGGCGGCCAGGTCGCCGACGTGATCGTCGCGGTGGCCGGGCTCGACCCGGTGATGGGAGGCGTGGACCGGTGACAGACGTCCAGTTGGGGATGCCGGCGCTGCCGGCCAAGCCGTACCCCGAGGAGGTGCACGCCCGTCTGGTCGACGACGCGAAGGAGCTGATCGGCCGCTATCCGGTGGCCCGCTCCGCACTGCTTCCGCTGCTGCACCTGGTGCAGGCGGAGGAGGGCTTCGTCAGCCCGACCGGTATCCGCTTCTGCGCCGAGCAGTTGGACCTCACCACCGCCGAGGTCACCGCCGTCGCCACCTTCTACACCATGTACCGGCGGCGGCCGGCCGGGAAGTACCACGTCGGGGTCTGCACCAACACCCTCTGTGCGGTGCTCGGCGGCGACCAGATCTTCGACGAGCTCCAGCAGCACCTCGGGATCAAGAACAACGAGACCACCGAGGACGGCGAGATCTCGATCGAGCACATCGAGTGCAACGCCGCCTGCGACTACGCCCCCGTCGTGATGGTCAACTGGGAGTTCTTCGACGACCAGACCCCGGAGAGCGCCAGGCGGCTGGTCGACGACCTGCGGGCGGGCCGCGAGGTCCACCCCACCCGCGGCGCCCGGCTCTGCAGCTTCAAGGAGTCCGCCCGGATCCTGGCCGGCTTCCCCGACGAGCGCCCCGGCGCCGTCGACGAGTCCGGTGCCGGGGGCGCACCCTCGCTGGCCGGCCTGCGGCTGGCCAAGGGCGAGGCCCTGCCCGGCACCGGTGGCACCCGGGTCGTCTCGCCCCGTCACGAAGGGACCGAAGCGTGATGACCTCCGCCGAGCCGGCCGAGAAGCTGCTCACCCCCGTGCTCTCCGCCTCCTGGGACGACAGCCGCCCCTGGACGCTGGCCACCTATCGCCGCCACGCCGGGTACGAGGGCCTGAAGGCGGCCCTCGCGATGCCCCCGGACGACGTGATCGCGCTGGTCAAGGACTCCGGCCTGCGCGGCCGCGGCGGAGCCGGCTTCCCCACCGGGATGAAGTGGCAGTTCATCCCGCAGAACGACGGCAAGCCGCACTACCTGGTGGTGAACGCGGACGAGTCCGAGCCGGGCACCTGCAAGGACATCCCGCTGCTGTTCGCCAACCCGCACGCGCTGATCGAGGGCATGATCATCGCCTCCTACGCGATCCGCTGCGACCACGCGTTCATCTACCTGCGCGGCGAGGTCGTCCCGGTGCTGCGCCGCCTCCAGGCCGCCGTCGCCGAGGCCTACCGGGCCGGGCTGCTCGGCAAGAACATCCTGGGCTCCGGCACCGATCTCGACATCACCGTGCACGCCGGCGCCGGCGCCTACATCTGCGGTGAGGAGACGGCGCTGCTGGACTCGTTGGAGGGGCGCCGCGGCCAGCCCCGGCTGCGCCCGCCGTTCCCGGCGATCGCCGGCCTCTACGCCTGCCCGACGGTGGTCAACAACGTCGAGTCGATCGCCTCGGTGCCGCCGATCCTGGCCCGCGGCAAGGAGTGGTTCAAGGGCCTGGGCACGGAGAAGTCCCCCGGCTTCACGCTCTACTCGCTCTCCGGTCATGTCACCAACCCCGGCCAGTACGAGGCCCCGCTCGGTGTCACGCTGCGCCAGTTGCTGGACATCAGCGGCGGCGTCCGGGCCGGGCACCGGCTCAAGTTCTGGACGCCGGGCGGCTCGTCCACCCCGATGTTCACCGACGAGCACCTCGACGTCCCGCTCGACTACGAGGGCGTCGGCGCGGCCGGTTCGATGCTCGGCACCAAGGCCCTGCAGGTCTTCGACGAGACCACCTGTGTGGTCCGGGCGGTCACCCGCTGGACGGAGTTCTACGCCCACGAGTCCTGCGGCAAGTGCACGCCCTGCCGCGAGGGGACGTACTGGCTCGTCCAGCTGCTCAAGCGGATCGAGGCCGGCGAGGGGGTCGAGGGCGACCTGGAGAAGCTGCTCGACATCGCCGACAACATCAACGGCAAGTCCTTCTGCGCGCTGGGCGACGGCGCGGCCAGCCCGATCGTCTCCTCGCTCCAGCACTTCCGGGCCGAATACGAGCAGCACCTTGCCGAGCGCCGCTGCCCGTTCGACCCGGCCGCCTCCACCGTCTGGGCCGACGGCCCCCGCCCCGGCCACCAGTCCGCCACCGAAAGGGAGGTGCACGCGTGACGATCACAGAACCAGCCACCTCCAAGGCCGCGGTCGACCTGGTCACGCTCACCATCGACGGCGTCGAAGTGCAGGTCCCCAAGGGGACGTTGGTGATCCGGGCCGCCGAGCAGATCGGCACCCAGATCCCGCGCTTCTGCGATCACCCGCTGCTCGACCCGGCCGGCGCCTGCCGGCAGTGCATCGTCGAGATCGAGGGGCAGCGCAAGCCCGTCGCCTCGTGCACGATCCCGGTCGCCGAGGGCATGGTGGTCCGGACGCAGGTCAGCTCGCCGGTCGCCGAGAAGGCCCAGCGCGGCGTGATGGAACTGCTGCTGATCAACCACCCGCTGGACTGCCCGGTCTGCGACAAGGGCGGTGAGTGCCCGCTGCAGAACCAGGCGATGTCCACCGGGGACACCGACTCCCGCTTCGAGGGGATGAAGCGGACCTACGAGAAGCCGGTGCCGATCAGCACCCAGGTGCTGCTGGACCGCGAGCGCTGCGTGCTCTGCGCCCGCTGCACCCGCTTCTCCCAGCAGATCGCCGGGGACCCGTTCATCGACCTGGTCGAGCGCGGCGCCCTCCAGCAGGTCGGCACCGGCCAGGGCGACGACTTCGAGTCGTACTTCTCCGGCAACACCATCCAGATTTGCCCGGTCGGTGCGCTCACCTCGGCGGCTTATCGTTTCCGCTCCCGCCCGTTCGACCTGGTCTCCTCACCGAGTGTCTGCGAGCACTGTTCCTCCGGCTGCGCGCAGCGCACCGACCACCGGCGCGGCAAGGTGCTGCGGCGCCTCGCGGGCGAGGATCCGGCGGTCAACGAGGAGTGGAACTGCGACAAGGGCCGGTTCGCCTTCCGCTACGCGCAGCAGCGCGACCGGCTCGCCACCCCGCTGGTCCGGGACTCCGCGTCGGGTGAACTCGTCGCCGCCTCCTGGCCGGAGGCGCTGGTCCGGGCCGCCGAGGGGCTGCGCGGTGCCCGCGCCGGCGTGCTCACCGGTGGCCGCGTCACCGTCGAGGACGCCTACGCCTACGCCAAGTTCGCCCGGGTGGTGCTCGGCACCAACGACGTGGACTTCCGGGCCCGCCCGCACAGCGGCGAGGAGGCGGACTTCCTGGCCGCCGCCGTCGCCGGCCGCGGCACCGACCTGGACGGCAACGGCGTCGACTACGAGGCACTGGAGGCCGCCCCGGTCGTGCTGCTCGCGGGCTTCGAGCCCGAGGAGGAGTCGCCGATCGTCTTCCTGCGGCTGCGCAAGGCCACCCGGGCGAGCGGCCTCAAGGTGTTCTCGATCGCCGCCTACGGCTCCCGGGGCCTGAACAAGCTGCGCGGCGCCCTGCTGCCCGCGGCCCCCGGCACCGAGGCCGAGTGGCTCTCCGCCCTCGCCGCCGACGAGCCGCTGAACGACGATGCCGGCCGCGCCGCCGAACTGCTCCGCACACCCGGCGCCGTCATCCTGGCCGGCGAGCGGCTGGCCGCCGCTCCCGGTGCGCTGACCGCCGCGCTGCGTCTCGCGCACGCCACCGGTGCCCGGCTCGCCTGGATCCCGCGCCGGGCCGGTGAGCGCGGCGCCGTCGAGGCGGGAGCGCTGCCCGGCCTGTTGCCCGGTGGCCGGCCGGTCACGGCCCCGGCCGCCCGGGCCGAGGCCGCCGCCGCCTGGGGAGTGGCCGAACTCCCGGCCCGGCTCGGCCGGGACACCGACCAGATCCTCGCGGCCGCCGCCCACGGCGACCTGGACGCGCTGCTGGTCGGCGGCGTCGACCCGGACGACCTGCCGGATCCGGCGCTCGCCGAGGAGGCACTGGCCACCGTGCCGTTCGTGGTGTCGCTGGAGCTGCGCCCGTCCGCCGTCACCGCGCGGGCCGACGTGGTGCTGCCGGTCGCCGCGGTGGCCGAGAAGGCCGGGACCTTCCTGGACTGGGAGGGCCGGGTGCGGATGTTCGAGGCCGCGCTCAAGCCCGACCAGCAGATGAGCCGGCACCTGTACCCGGACGTCCGGGTGCTGAACATGCTGGCGGACGCGCTGGGTCACCGGCTGGGCCTGCCCGACGTCCGGGCCGCCCGGCTGGAGCTGGACCGGTTCGAGCCGTGGACCGGCGACCACCCGGCCGCACCCGCCGCGCACCCCGCTCTGCTGCCCAGGCCGGCCACCGGCCAGGCGGTGGTCGCAGGGTGGCGCCAGCTACTGGACAACGGCTCGCTCCAGCAGGGCGATCCGCACCTGGCCGGCACCCGGCACCCGGCCGTCGCCCGGATCTCACCGGCCACCGCCGAGGAGATCGGGGCCACCGAGGTGCCCGCCGCGACCTCCACCGGGGCGCCCGCCGCGACGCTCGTTCCGGCGCTGCGGCTGACCGGCCCGGCCGGGTCGCTCACCCTGCCGCTGGAGATCACCAAGGACATCCCGGACCGGACGGTCTGGATCCCGCTCAACTCCACCCCGGGCGGCGCCTACCGCACCCTGGGCACCACCGTGGGCCACTTGGTGACGATCGCCGCCGACACCATCGCCGTCGACACGACCGGCGCCGAGACCGCCGCCGAGACCGGAGCGGAGCCCGCCGGAGAAGGCGCCGCCGCAGCGGTCGCCCCGGCCGCCGCCCCGACCGCCGAGGGGGAGGACCGATGAACCTCGCCGCATACGAGACCCTGGGTTTCTTCGGCCGCGACCCCTGGTGGCTGGTCCTGCTCAAGGCCGTCTTCTGCTTCGTGTTCCTGGTCGGCACCGTGCTGATCTCGATCGTCTGGGAGCGCAAGGTGGTGGCCTGGATGCAGCTGCGCATCGGCCCCAACCGGAACGGCCCGTGGGGCATGCTGCAGTCGCTCGCGGACGGCGTGAAGCTGGCGCTCAAGGAAGACCTGGTGGTCAAGGGCGCTGACAAGGCGGTCTACATCCTGGCCCCGATCGTCTGTGCCGTCCCCGCCTTCATGGCCTTCGCGGTGATCCCCTTCGGCCCGGCCGGCGACGAGGTGTCGATCTTCGGCACCCGGACCCCGCTCCAGCTGACGGACTTCCCGGTGGCGCTGCTGTACATCCTGGCCACCGCCTCGGTCGGGATCTACGGCATCGTGCTGGCCGGCTGGTCGTCCGGCTCGACCTATCCGCTGCTCGGCGGGCTGCGCTCCTCGGCGCAGATGATCAGCTACGAGATCGCGATGGGCCTGTCCTTCGCGGCGGTGTTCATCTACTCCGGCTCGATGTCCACCTCGGAGATCGTCTCCTCGCAGCAACCGACCTGGTTCGCGGTGCTGCTGCCGGTCTCCTTCATCGTCTACATCATCGCCATGGTCGGCGAGACCAACCGGGCGCCGTTCGACCTCCCGGAGGCCGAGGGCGAGCTGGTCGGCGGCTTCAACACCGAGTACTCCTCGCTGAAGTTCGCGATGTTCATGCTGGCCGAGTACGTCAACATGGTCACCGTCTCGGCCGTCGCCTCCACGCTCTTCCTGGGCGGCTGGCGGGCGCCCTGGCCGGTCTCCACCTTCTGGGAGGGGGCCAACCACGGCTGGTGGCCGATGCTCTGGATCACGCTGAAGATCCAGCTGCTGATCTTCTTCTTCATCTGGCTGCGCGGCACCCTGCCCCGGCTGCGCTACGACCAGTTCATGAAGCTCGGCTGGAAGGTCCTGATCCCGGTCTCGCTGGTCTGGCTGGTCATGGTGGCCAGCGTCCGGGCCCTGCGGAACGAGGGCTACGACTTCGGCGAGGTGGTGCTGTACGTCGGTGCGCCGGCCGGCGCGATCCTGCTGCTGGCTCTGCTGAGGGACGCCCTGAAGCGCAAGCCCGGACCGGCCGGGCCGGAAGGCGAAGGCGCGCCACCCGGTGACGAGTTCGACCCGATGGCCGGCGGCTACCCGGTACCCCCGCTGCCCGGTCAGCAGCTCCCGCCGGTCCCGCGCCGGCGCAGCCGCGCCCCGAAGCAACTCCAGGACGCCCTCAACGGCGCCGACCATTCCGAAGGGAGCTGACCGAGATGTCGTCCGACCAGAACGACGGGACCGACAAGCCGTCCATGCTCGGGCCGGCCGCCGGCTTCGGCGTGACCTTCAAGGCCATGTTCAAGAAGCGGATCACCGAGCAGTACCCGGAGCTGAAGAAGCCCACCGCTCCGCGCTTCCACGGCCGCCACCAGCTGAACCGGCACCCGGACGGCCTGGAGAAGTGCGTCGGCTGCGAGCTCTGCGCCTGGGCCTGCCCGGCCGACGCGATCTACGTGGAGGGTGCCGACAACCAGGAGGAGGAGCGCTACTCCCCGGGTGAGCGGTACGGCGTGGTCTACCAGATCAACTACGCCCGCTGCATCCTCTGCGGCCTCTGCATCGAGGCCTGCCCGACCCGGGCGCTCACCATGACCAACGAGTACGAACTCGCGGACTCCTCGCGCCAGGACCTCATCTTCACCAAGGACCAGCTGCTGGTCGGCCTCTCCGAAGGCATGGTCGACACCCCGCACTCGATCTTCCCGGGCGCCGACGAGGGCGCCTACTACCGGGGCGAGATCACCGCGGCGGCGCCCGGGACGGTCCAGCAGGAGCGCACCGACCGGGAGAAGGAGGCCCAGCAGTGACCGCCCTGAACCTCGCCGAGCACGGTGCGGCGCTCGCCGCCACCGGGACGACCTCCACCGGCGAGGCCGTCCAGTTCTGGGTGCTCGCGGTGATCGCCGTGGGCGGAGCGCTCGGCATGCTGCTGATGAGGAAGGCCGTGCACAGCGCGCTCTGCCTCGCCGCCACCATGCTCGCTCTGGCGGTCTGTTACATGGCCCAGGGCGCGGTCTTCCTGGGCGTGGTGCAGATCGTCGTCTACACCGGCGCCATCATGATGCTGTTCCTGTTCGTGGTGATGCTGGTCGGTGTCACCAGTGCGGACTCGCTGAAGGAGCAGCTGAAGGGCCAGCGGTTCGCCGCCGTCCTCTGCGGGATCGGGTTCGGCGTGCTGCTGATCGCCGGCATCGCCAACGCCAAGCTGGACACCTTCACCGGCCTCGCCGAGGCCAACGCCGAGGGCAACGTCCAGGGCCTGGCCCGGCTGATCTTCACCAAGTACGTCTGGGCCTTCGAGGTCACCGGCGCGCTGCTGATCACTGCCGCGATCGGCGCGATGGTGCTGACCCACCGTGAGCACGTGAAGGCGCCGAAGACGCAGCGCGAGCTGGCCGCCCAGCGGGTCAAGGACAACATCCAGCTGCCGCCGCTGCCCGCGCCCGGCGTCTACGCCCGGCACAACGCGGTCGACATCCCGGCCCTGCTGCCGGACGGCACCGTCGCCGAGGACTCGGTGATGGAGACCCTGCGCGAGCGCGGCCAGATCCGTGACGTCAGCCAGGAGATGCTGCAGCGGATGGCCGAGCTGGAGTCCACCACCGCCGACTGGCTGGGCCGTCCGCCGTCCGCGCGCCCGCCGGTCGCCGGCCCGCGCAAGGCGCTGGAGCCGGTGCCGAACAACCGGCCGGCATCGGCCGGCCACGACGAGGAGGGCGCGGAGTGAATCCGGTCAACTACCTCTATCTCTCCGCACTGTTGTTCACCATCGGCGCCTCCGGTGTGCTGATCCGGCGGAACGCGATCGTGCTGTTCATGTGCGTGGAGCTGATGCTCAACGCCTCGAACCTGGCACTCGTCACGTTCTCCCGGTTGCACGGCAATCTGGACGGCCAGATCATCGCGTTCTTCACCATGGTGGTCGCGGCGGCCGAGGTCGTGGTCGGCCTCGCCATCATCGTGTCCATCTTCCGGACCAGGCACTCGGCTTCGGTCGATGACAGCAACCTGATGAAGCTGTAGGCGGAGGGCCTTCGGTGAACTCTCTCATTCCGCTGCTCGTGGCGGCTCCGCTGGCCGGTGCCGTCCTGCTGCTCCTCGGCGGCCGCCGCTTCGACCGGTTCGGCCACTGGCTGGCCACCGGGCTGGCCGCGCTCTCGTTCGGCTTCGGGCTCACGCTCTTCTCGGACCTGCTGGGCCGCGAGGCCGAGGAACGCTCGATCACCGAGCACCTGTACAGCTGGATCCCGGTGAACGGGTTCCAGGCCGACGTCTCTTTCCAACTCGACCAGCTCTCGATCACCTTCGTCCTGCTGATCACCGGCGTGGGCACGCTGATCCACCTCTACTCGGTGGGTTACATGGCGCACGACGAGCGCCGGCGCCGCTTCTTCGCGTACCTGAACCTCTTCCTGGCGGCCATGCTGCTGCTGGTGCTCGCCGACAACTACCTGCTGCTGTACGTCGGCTGGGAGGGCGTCGGCCTCGCCTCGTACCTGCTGATCGGCTTCTGGCAGCACAAGCCGAGCGCCGCGACGGCCGCCAAGAAGGCGTTCATCGTCAACCGGGTCGGCGACATGGGCCTCTCCATCGCCATCATGCTGATGTTCGTGGAGTTCGGCTCCTTCGCCTTCGGGCCGATCCTCGGCGAGGAGGGGACGGTCGGCGCGGCCGGCCAGGCCAGTGAGGGCAAGCTGACCGCCATCGGCCTGATGCTGCTGCTGGCGGCCTGCGGCAAGTCCGCCCAGGTGCCGCTGCAGTCCTGGCTCGGGGACGCCATGGAGGGCCCGACCCCGGTCTCGGCCCTGATCCACGCGGCCACCATGGTGACCGCCGGCGTCTACCTGATCACCCGCTCCGGGGCCATCTTCAACCTGGCGCCGGACGCCCAGACCGCCGTGGTGGTGGTCGGCGCGGTCACCCTGCTGTTCGGGGCGATCGTCGGTTGCGCCAAGGACGACATCAAGAAGGCGCTGGCCGGCTCGACCATGTCGCAGATCGGCTACATGATCCTGGCAGCGGGCCTCGGTCCGATCGGCTACGCCTTCGCGATCATGCACCTGGTGACCCACGGCTTCTTCAAGGCCGGGCTCTTCCTCGGCGCCGGTTCGGTCATGCACGGCATGAACGACGAGGTGAACATGCGTCACTACGGCGGCCTGCGGAAGTACATGCCGATCACCTTCGTCACCTTCGGCCTCGGTTACCTGGCCATCATCGGGTTCCCCGGCCTGTCCGGCTTCTTCTCCAAGGACAAGATCATCGAAGCGGCCTTCGCCAAGGGCGGCACGGAGGGCTGGATCCTCGGCCTCTGCACCCTGGTCGGCGCCGCGATCACCGCGTTCTACATGACCCGGGTGATGATCCTGACCTTCTTCGGCGAGAAGCGCTGGCAGCCGGACGCGGACGGCAACGACCCGCACCCGCACGAGTCGCCGAGCACCATGACCATCCCGATGATCGTGCTCGCCTTCGGCTCGGTCTTCGCCGGCGGGCTCTTCGTCCTGAACAACTCCTTCGTCACCTGGCTGGAGCCGGTCACCGGTCACTCGGAGGGGAACTCACCGCTCAGCCCGCTGGTGGTCACCCTGCTCACCATGGTCTGCATGCTGGTCGGGGTCGCGCTCTCCTACCTGATGTACGGCCGCTCCACCATTCCCGTGGTGCCGCCGGTCGGCTCCCCGCTCACCCGGGCCGCCCGCCGGGACCTCCTCCAGGACGACTTCAACCACGCCGTCCTGGTCCGACCCGGCTCGGCGCTCACCGCGGCGCTGGTCTACTTCGACAGCCGCGGCCTGGACGGCTTCGTCAACGGCCTGGCCGCCACCATCGGCGGGATCTCCAGCCGGCTGCGGCGGATCCAGAACGGCTACGTCCGCTCGTACGCGCTCTCCATGTTCGGCGGCACGCTGGTGCTGGTCGCCACGACTCTCCTGATGAGGTCCGTCTGATGGATAGGGATTACACAGACCGTCGGGGAGGCGTGGCATGAGTGCCCTGCTGACCGCCACCTGCGCCGTCCCGGCGGCCGGCGCGGTGCTCACCGCCGCGCTGCCCGCCGGGACGACCGGGCCCCGGCGGCGGACCACCAAGATCGTTGCCCTGGGCGTCTCGGCCGTCACCCTGGCCCTGGCGGCCACCGCGGTCGCCCGGTTCGATCCCGACGGCGCCCGCTACCAGCTGACCGAGTCCTACAGCTGGATCCGTTCCTTCGGCATCACCTTCTCGCTCGGCGTGGACGGCATCGGAGCCGTGCTGGCCCTGCTCACCGCCGTCCTCGTGCCGATCGTGATGCTGGCCTCCTGGCACGACGCCGACCCGCCCTCCTTGCCCGCCGGCGGGCAGGAGGGGCCCACCTCCTCGCTCGCCAACGGGCAGGAGGGGCCCACCTCCTCGCTCGCCAATGGGCAGGAGGGGCCCACCTCCTTGCCCGTCGGCGGGCGGGCCGGGGCCGCCGCGCCGGACGGGACGTTCGAGAACAGGCGCCGCACCCAGGGCTTCTTCGCCCTGATCCTCGCGGTGGAGGCGATGGTGATCGTCTCCTTCTACGCCACCGACGTCTTCCTCTTCTACGTGTTCTTCGAAGCCATGCTGATCCCGATGTACTTCCTCATCGGCGGCTTCGGCGACAAGGCGGGCGGCCCCGAGTCGGCCCGTCAGCGGTCCTACGCCGCAGTGAAGTTCCTGCTGTACAACCTGCTCGGCGGCCTGGTCATGCTGGCCGCCGTGATCGGGCTGTACGTGATCGCGCAGGACCAGGGGTTCGGCACCTTCGACCTCCGGACGCTGACCACCGCGATCGCCGACGGCCAGCTGGTGCTCAGCGGCACCGCCGAGAAGGCGCTGTTCCTCGGCTTCTTCTTCGCCTTCGCCGTCAAGGCCCCGCTCTGGCCGCTGCACACCTGGCTGCCCAACGCGATGGGCGAGTCCACCGCCGGAACGGCCGTGCTGATCACCGCGGTGGTCGACAAGGTCGGCACCTTCGCGATGCTCCGCTTCTGCCTCGGGCTCTTCCCGGACGCCTCGAAGACCTTCGCCCCGGCGATCATGGTGCTCTCGGTGATCGGGATCATCTACGGCGCACTGCTGGCCATCGGCCAGAAGGACATCAAGCGGCTGGTCGCGTACGCCTCCATCTCGCACTTCGGCTTCATCATCATGGGCATCTTCGCGCTGACCAGCCAGGGCCAGAGCGGGGCGACCCTCTACATGGTCAACCACGGCATCTCCACCGCCGCGTGGATGCTGGTGGCCGGCTTCCTGATCTCCCGCCGCGGCTCGCGCCTGATCGCCGACTACGGCGGTGTGCAGAAGGTCGCCCCGGTGCTCGCCGGGACGTTCCTGATCGGCGGCCTGGCCACGCTGTCGTTGCCCGGGCTGGCACCCTTCGTCAGCGAGTTCCTGGTGCTGGTCGGCACGTTCACCCGGTACCCGGCGATCGGCATCGTCGCCACCTTCGGCATCGTGCTCGCCGCGCTCTACGCGCTGCTGCTCTACCAGCGCACCATGACCGGCCCGGTCAAGGCCGAGGTGCGGGGCATGCCCGACCTCAAGGCGCGCGAGCTCGCCGTCGTCGCCCCGCTGGTGGCCCTGACCATCCTGCTCGGTGTCTACCCGAAGCCGCTCACCGACATCGTCAACCCGTCGGTGGACGCGACACTCTCGCAGGTCCACGAGACCGACCCGGCGCCGGCCCACCCGGTCGCCGCCACCTCAGGAGGTGAGCACAAGTGAGCACCACCGGTTGGCTCGCCGCCGCCGGCGGCAACACGTCGAGCATCCCGGCGCCGCACGTCGAGTACGGCCAGCTCTCCCCGATGCTGGTGGTGTTCGGCGCCGCCGTGACCGGCATCCTGCTGGAGGCCTTCCTGCCCCGCCGTCACCGGCACTGGGCGCAGGTCTCGGTGGCCCTGCTCGGCCTGGTCGGCGCGTTCACCGCCGTGGTGGTGCTCGCCGCCCAGGGGTACGGCTCCACCAAGGTCGACCTGCTCGCCATGGGTTCGGTCGCGCTCGACGGCCCCGCGCTGTTCCTGCAGGGCGTGATCCTGCTGGCCTCCGTGGTCGCCGTGCTCACCTACGCCGAGCGGAAGCTGGAGCCCAAGGCCGGCGGTGAGCCGGCCGACGCGTTCGCCGCGCAGGCCGCCGCCACGCCCGGCGGTGAGCAGGAGCGCGCCGCGATCCGGGCCGGCTTCGCCACCAGCGAGGTCTTCCCGCTCACCATGTTCGCGGTCGGCGGCATGCTGCTGTTCCCCGCCGCCAACGACCTGCTGACCATGTTCGTGGCGCTGGAGGTCTTCTCCCTCCCGCTCTACCTGCTCTGCGCGCTGGCCCGGCGCCGCCGGCTGCTCTCCCAGGAGGCGGCGGTCAAGTATTTCCTGCTCGGCGCCTTCGCCTCGGCGTTCTTCCTGTTCGGCACCGCGCTGCTGTACGGGTACGCGGGCAGTGTCCGACTCGGCGAGATCTCGGACGTCATCTCCGGCAAGGCCCTGGCCACTCCGGCGCTGCTCTCCACCACCCAGAACGACGCCCTGCTCCTGGTGGGTCTGGCGCTGCTCGGGGTCGGCCTGCTCTTCAAGGTCGGCGCGGTGCCCTTCCACTCCTGGACCCCGGACGTCTACCAGGGCGCCCCGACCCCGGTGACCGGGTTCATGGCGGCGGCGACCAAGGTGGCCGCCTTCGGCGCCATGCTGCGGCTGTTCTACGTCGCCTTCCCCGGCCTGCGGATGGACTGGCGGCCGGTGATGTGGGGCGTGGCGATCCTGACCATGGTGGTCGGTGCGATCCTGGCCGTCACCCAGCAGGACGTGAAGCGGCTCCTCGCCTACTCCTCCATCGCGCACGCCGGGTTCATCCTCACCGGCGTGATCGCCACCAACAAGCAGGGGCTCGGCTCCGTGCTGTTCTACCTGCTGGCGTACTCCTTCGTGACGCTCGGCGCCTTCGCCGTGGTCACCCTGGTGCGCGACTCCAAGGGCGAGGCCACCCACCTGTCCAGCTGGGCGGGGCTGGGCCGGAGGTCCCCGCTGGTCGCGGCGGTCTTCGCGCTCTTCCTGCTGGCCTTCGCCGGCATCCCGCTCACCTCGGGCTTCACCGGGAAGTTCGCGGTCTTCCAGGCCGCGGCGGCCGGCGGTGCGACCCCGCTGGTGATCGTGGGTGTGCTCAGCTCGGCGGTGGCCGCGTTCTTCTACATCAGGGTCATCGTGCTGATGTTCTTCTCGGACCCGCAGCCCGGCGGCCCGACCGTGGCCATCCCGAGCGCCTTCACGGCCACCGCGATCGGCATCGGCGTCGTGGTCACCATCGGCCTCGGGGTGCTGCCGCAGTACTTCCTGGACCTGGCGTCGAAGGCCTCGCTCTTCGTGCGCTGAGTTCCGCCGCTCCGGCATCCGCTCCACCGTCCGGGCGTTGCTCCACCGCTCCACCGTCCGGGCCGCGCGCTTCGTCCGCGCGGTCCGGACGTGTCGTCTCCGGACCGGCTCCCACCAGCGAGTCCGGCCCGATCATGACAGGATCCGCACGCCCGTGCAGTGATCCACTCGCGACCGGATACCCTGCCTGTATGGCCAGCGGCGGCACTCAGGGACCAGGCCGCTAGATCGACCAGGGACAGAGGAGTGGTCTTCGTGACCGTCGTGGGACCCTTTGGGCTCAGCGTGCAGGACCGCGATCTGACCCGCGATGTCCAGTCCGGGATGGACGCGGTGGAGATCGCGCTCACCGAGGCCGTGAAGAGTGACGTCCCGTTCATCACCGTGACCGCCAGCCACCTGATGGAGGCCGGTGGCAAGCGCTTCCGCCCCCTGCTGGTGATGCTCGCCGCGCAGTTCGGTGACACCAACGCGCCGGGCGTGGTCCCGGCCGCCGTGGTGGTCGAGCTGACCCACCTCGCGACGCTCTATCACGATGACGTCATGGACGACGCCCCCGTGCGCCGCGGCGCCCCCAGCGCCAACTCGCGCTGGGACAACTCGGTCGCCATCCTCACCGGCGACTTCCTCTTCTCCCGTGCCTCCCAGGTGCTCGCCGACCTCGGCCCGGAGGCCGTCCGGCTGCAGGCCGACGCGTTCGAGCGACTGGTCACCGGTCAGATCCTGGAGACCGCCGGCCCCGGCCCGGAGGACGACCCGCTCCGTCACTACCTCGACGTGCTGGCCGGCAAGACCGGCTCCCTGATCGCCGTCTCCTGCCGGATCGGTGCCCTCATGGCCGGCGCCGAGCCGTGGGTGACCGACATCCTCAGCGCGTACGGCGAGCGGATCGGCATCGCCTTCCAGCTGGCCGACGACGTGCTCGACATCGCCAGCGACGGCCACGAGTCCGGCAAGACCCCCGGCACCGACCTGCGCGAGGGCGTGCCGACCCTGCCCACCCTGCTGCTCCAGCAGATGCCGGTGGACGAGTCCGACCCGGCCGACCTGCGGCTGCGTGAGCTGCTCGACACCGACCTCAGCGACGACGAGCCGCACGCCGAGGCGCTGCGCCTGCTGCGCCGTCACCCGGCGCTGGAGCACGCCCGCCGGGAGACCCTGCGGCACGCCGAGGAGGCCCGCGCGCTGCTCGACCCGCTGCCGGACGGCGCGGCCAAGGCGGCTCTTCAGGGTCTGTGTGACGCGGTGGCCATCCGCACCATGTGACCGGCCCGCCCGGAGGTGCCGCCGGGGAGCGCCGCCCGGCGGCGGTCCACCGGCGAGCCAACCGGTGGAGCAGATCGGTGGCCGTGTGGTGGCCCTGCGGTGACTGGACGACGGCCGGTTGACGGCGGTCCGGAGTCGGTCGCAGGCCCGTCGGCGGCGGCCGGTGGGATTTACCGCCCGTCGGTCCGGGGCGTCCGCGCATAGGGAAGACTGACACTCGTCGCACCATCCGTCAGTACCGCCCGCAGCGCCGCCAACCCGGAAGGCCACCATGCTTCGCGTCGTCATCGCCGAGGACTCCGTCCTGCTTCGGGAGGGCCTGACCAGGCTGCTGACCGATCGTGGTCTGGAGGTCGTGGCGGGTGTCGGCGACGGCGAGGCCTTGCTGAAGGCCGTCCATGACCTGGCCGCCGCCGACTCCCTGCCCGATGTGGTCGTCGCTGACGTGCGGATGCCCCCGACCCACACCGACGAAGGCGTGCGCGCCTGCGTCACGCTGCGCGGCCTCTACCCCGCGGTCGGTGTCCTGGTGCTGTCGCAGTACGTGGAGGAGCGCTACGCGTCCGAGCTGCTGGCGGGTTCCACCCGGGGTGTGGGGTACCTGCTGAAGGACCGGGTCGCCGAGGTCCGTGAGTTCGTCGACGCCGTGGTCCGGGTCGCCGAGGGCGGCACCGCGCTGGATCCCGAGGTCGTCCAGCAGCTGCTCAGCCGCAGCCGCAAGAGCGACGTGCTGGCCGGACTGACGCCGCGCGAGCGGGAGGTGCTGGGGCTGATGGCGGAGGGCCGGACCAACGCCGCGGTGGCCAAGCAGCTGGTGGTCTCGGACGGCGCGGTGGAGAAGCACGTCAGCAACATCTTCCTCAAGCTGGGCCTGGCCCAGAGCTCCGAGGACCACCGCCGGGTGCTCGCGGTGCTCACCTATCTGAACTCGTAGCGGGTCGACGGCAGGCCCGCCACGGGTCGACGGCGGACGTACCGCGGGTCGACGGCAGGCGTACGCGGGGCGCGCGCACCCTACGGCGCGCCCGAACGAGCCTGTTCCCGCCCGGCGCGGGCCCTGTCACGCACCGTGTCACGCGGACATCCGATGGTGATTTCCCGCCGCATTGGGTAGTTCCGTCCAAGGCAATCCTTACCCGCATAGGATGCGAGAGGTGCACCAGGCGGACGGGGCACACGGCTCACGCCCGCGGCTGGTGCCCACGAGGAGGTCCGCGGCAGTGACCAGTCAGGTCGATCAGTCAGAAGCGGTGGACGGCCCGGACGGCGACGGGGGTCGTTCCGAGCCCGGTGAGGGTCGCTCCGGCCCCGCCGTGCCGGCCAGTCCGCAGCCCAGGCGAGCCAAGCCGATTCGCAGATTGGACCGGGTGATCATCCGATTTGCCGGAGACTCCGGCGACGGTATGCAGCTCACCGGTGACCGCTTCACCTCGGAGACGGCGTCCTTCGGCAACGACCTCTCCACTCTGCCCAACTTCCCGGCCGAGATCCGTGCCCCCGCCGGAACGCTGCCGGGTGTCTCGTCCTTCCAGCTCCACTTCGCCGACCACGACATCCTCACTCCCGGTGACGCGCCGAACGTCCTGGTGGCGATGAACCCGGCCGCCCTGAAGGCCAATGTGCCGGACCTACCGCGCGGCGCGGAGATCATCGTCAATACCGACGAGTTCACCAAGCGCGCGCTGGCCAAGGTCGGCTACCCGGCCGACCCGCTGGCCGACGGCTCGCTGGAGGCCTACCACCTGCACAAGGTGCCGCTGACCACGCTGACCCTGGAGGCGCTCAAGGACAGCGGGCTGGCCCGCAAGGACGCCGAGCGCGCCAAGAACATGTTCGCGCTGGGCCTGCTGTCCTGGATGTACCACCGGCCCACCCACGGCACCGAGTCCTTCCTGCGCAGCAAGTTCGCCAAGAAGCCACTGATCGCCGAGGCCAACATCAACGCCTTCCGGGCGGGCTGGAACTTCGGCGAGACCACCGAGACCTTCGCGGTCTCCTACGAGGTGCCGCCGGCCAAGCTGCCGCCCGGCCGCTACCGCAACATCTCCGGCAACCTGGCCCTGTCGTACGGCCTGATCGCCGCCGCCGAGCGCTCCGGGCTGCCGCTGTACCTCGGCTCCTACCCGATCACCCCCGCCTCGGACATCCTGCACGAGCTGAGCAGGCACAAGAACTTCGACGTGCGCACCTTCCAGGCGGAGGACGAGATCGCCGGGATCGGCGCGGCGCTCGGTGCCGCTTTCGGTGGTGCGCTCGGGGTGACCACGACCTCCGGTCCGGGCGTGGCGCTGAAGAGCGAGACCATCGGCCTGGCAGTCTCGCTCGAACTGCCGCTTCTGGTGGTCGACATCCAGCGCGGCGGCCCGTCCACCGGTCTGCCGACCAAGACCGAGCAGGCGGACCTGCTGCAGGCGATGTTCGGCCGCAACGGCGAGGCGCCGGTGCCGATCGTCGCCCCGGCGACCCCGGCCGAGTGCTTCGACGCGGCCCTGGAGGCGGCCCGGATCGCCGTCACCTACCGCACCCCGGTGTTCCTGCTGTCGGACGGCTACCTGGCGAACGGCTCCGAGCCCTGGCGGATCCCCGAGGTCGGCGAACTGCCCGAGATCACCCCGGACTTCGCGACCGGCCCGAACCGCGAGGACGGCGCGTTCTGGCCCTACCAGCGCGACCCGCAGACACTGGCCCGCCCCTGGGCGGTGCCGGGCACGCCGGGTCTGGAGCACCGCATCGGCGGGATCGAGAAGCAGGACGGCACGGGGAACATCTCCTATGACCCGGCCAACCACGACTTCATGGTCCGCACCCGTCAGGCGAAGGTGGACGGTGTCGTCGTCTCCGCGCTGGAGGTCGACGACCCGGACGGCGCGGCGCGGGTCCTGGTGCTCGGCTGGGGTTCGACGTACGGGCCGATCACCGCGGCCGTGCGCCGCGTCCGGGCCGACGGCGGGCACATCGCCCAGGCGCACCTGCGGAATTTGAATCCCTTTCCGGCCAACCTCGGTGCGGTGCTCAAGAGTTACGACAAGGTCATCGTGCCCGAGATGAACCTCGGGCAGTTGGCACTGCTGCTGCGCGCCAAGTATCTGGTGGATGCGCAGTCCTACAACCAGGTGCGTGGACTGCCCTTCAAGGCGGCCCAGTTGGCGGACGTCCTGTGGGCGGCGATCGGCAACCTGGACGATTCGGCGGGCGGATCGACAGGCGGTCCGGCAGGCGGTCCGGCGGACGGCTCGGCGGACGGCTCGGTGAGTGGGTCGGCGGGCGGTCCGGTGAGTGGTTCGGCGAGCGAGGAGGACAACCGATGAGTGAGCAGTTCCCCTCCTTGAAGCTGGTGCCCAAGGCCGACGCGCCGCAGAGCGCCAAGGAGTTCAAGACCGACCAGGAGGTGCGCTGGTGCCCCGGCTGCGGGGACTACGCGATCCTGGCGGCCGTGCAGTCCTTCATGCCGGAGTTGGGGATCAAGCGGGAGAACACCGTCTTCGTCTCCGGTATCGGGTGTTCCTCGCGCTTCCCGTACTACATGAATACCTATGGCGTGCACTCGATCCACGGTCGCGCACCGGCCATCGCCACCGGGCTGGCCTCCTCCCGGCAGGACCTGAGCGTCTGGGTCGTGACGGGTGACGGCGACGCCCTGTCGATCGGTGGCAACCACCTGATCCACGCGCTGCGGCGGAACGTCAATCTGAAGATCCTGCTGTTCAACAACCGGATCTACGGCCTCACCAAGGGCCAGTACTCGCCGACCAGCGAGGTTGGCAAGATCACCAAGTCCACGCCGATGGGCTCCCTGGACGCGCCGTTCAACCCGCTCTCGCTGGCCATCGGGGCGGAGGCATCGTTCGTCGCCAGGACCATCGACTCCGACCGTCAGCACCTCCAGTCCGTGCTGCGGGCGGCGGCGGAGCACGAGGGCACGGCGCTGGTGGAGATCTACCAGAACTGCAACATCTTCAATGACGGAGCCTTCGAGATCCTGAAGGATGCGGGCACCCGCGACGAGGCCCTGATCCGGCTGGAGCACGGGCAGCCGATCCGCTTCGGCGCCGACCGTTCGCAGGGCGTCTTCCGGGCCGCCGACGGCGAGTTGTACGTCGGCGGCGTCACCGCCGACAACGAGGCCTCGGTGGTCGTCCACGACGCCCATGCCGCCGGCCCCGCGGCAGCGTTCGCGCTCTCGCGCATCGCCGATGCCGACACGCTTCACCACACCCCGATCGGCGTGCTGCGCAGCGTTCGACGTCCGGTGTACGACGAGCTGATGGCAAGTCAACTGACTGCGGCGACCGCGCAGCACGGCCGGGGGGATCTCGGTGCGCTGCTCGCGGGCAGTGACACCTGGACCGTGGACTGACCCGACCCGACGGCAGTAACGACGGTGCCCCCGGCCGAGCCGGGGGCACCGTTCTGTCATCACTGCTCGTTCATGCCCGCCGGCGCTTCGCCACTTCCCGCTCGCTGCTTGTCGCCGCCTGCCGTTCTGCTACTGCTGGGCCCATTCGACCAGCTGGATTACCACTCCGTTCGGGTCGGTGACCTGGAACAGCGTCTCGCCCCAGGGCTCCTCGCGCAGCGGCATGGTGATCGTGACGCCTTCGCTCCGGAGCCGCGCCTCCTCGCCGGCCACGTCGGTGACGACGAAGGCCAGGATCAGTCCGGCCGCATGCTGGTCCCGGACGTCCTCGGGGAGCACCTCGATGCCGCGTCGCAGGTAGACGACGTTCATCCCGGCGTCCTCGCGGCTGAGCGAGACGAAGCCGTCGGCCGCCATCTGCTCGGTGAATCCGAAGTGCTTCTGCAGGAAGTCGGCGGAGGCGGTGACGTCCTCGACGGTGAGCGAAACAGCGGAACCGGTGATCTGCATCAGGCAGTGTCCTCTCGTCGGCGATTACCCTGTACGCAGTACACTGTACATCGTACAGAGTATTGCGTCAGGGCTGTTTCAGGTCATGCCGATGGCTGGAAATCGTCGAGGGGTGCTGAGGCTGCGAGCCTGCCGCGCTCCGGCCGCAGCTCGGGAGGCTCGCGGCTCGGGGGTCGGGAGGTCTCAGTCCAATCCGGGCAGTGGGTCCTGGTCGACCTCGTGGCGGGGGACGCGCTCGGCGGGGTCGCGGCACTCCGGGCCGAGTCGGAGGATGCGGGACTCGGGGTCATGGAGCGGCCGGTGACAGCGGCGGCAGGTGACCCGGGGGCGGACCGCCTCCGGTGCGGCGGTGCCGGGGAGGGGGTCGGGGGCGGCGCTGGTCATGGGGCAGAGGGTAGTCGGGCGGGTGGCGTGAAAGGATCGACCCATGCCCAGCGACCGCACCAGCGCAGGAGATCCGGCGCGTACCCTCGCCCTGCTCTGGGGGCTGACGGCGGAGGAGAAGCCGGGCCGACGCGGGCCCAGGCAGGCGCGGTCCACGGCGGAGATCGCCATGGCGGCGATCTCGCTCGCGGACGCCGAGGGCGTGGACGCCGTGACGATGCGGCGGGTCGCCCAGGAGATCGGGCTCTCCCCGATGGCGCTCTACACCTACGTCCCCGGCAAGGCCGAGCTGCTCGACCTGATGCTGGACACCGTCTACGCGACGATGCCGCGCAGTGCCCCCGTCGACGAGGGCTGGCGGGCCAGGGCCGCTGCGGTCGCCGACGACAATCGCGCGCTCTATCGCGCCCACCCCTGGGTGGCGAGCGTCTCCACCAGCCGTCCGCCGTTGGGGCCGGGGCTGATGGCCAAGTACGAATACGAGTTGCGCGCCCTGGAGGGCGCCGGCCTGTCGGACGTGGACCTGGATGCCGCACTCACCCACCTGCTGGGCTTCGTCCAGACCTGCGCCCGGATGGGGGCCGACGGGCGCGCCGCCCAGCAGGACAGTGCGATGACCGACGCGCAGTGGTGGGCCGCCAACGCGGACCTGCTGGCCCGGGTCTTCGACGCCGAGCGGTACCCGGTCGCCGCGCGGGTCGGTGCTGCGGCCGGCGAGGTGTACGGCGGCGCGTACAGCGCGGATCACGCCTACGCCTTCGGCCTGGCCCGGGTGCTGGACGGGTTCGCGGCGCTGATCGGGGAGAACTCGCGCTGACGGGGCGGCGAATCTGTAGACCGGTCGGTCTGTTTCGGGTGCCCTAAGTAGACCGGTCTGCATAGTGGACGCCGCCCTTCGCAGGCAGGGGTCTGTAGACCGGTCGGTATATACAGACCGGTCTACATATGTAGACCGACCGACATAAAAAGCAGCCCCAAGCCTCGCCGGCTCAGCGCGGGCGGGCGTCGTACCCGGCGCGGGCCGACTGGACGGCGGGGACGCGGGCCTCGGACCAGTGGGCGAGGGCCGCCACCAACTCGGCGGCCTCCCGGCCGAGCGGGGTGAGGCTGTAGTCGACCCGGGGCGGGATCACCGGGTAGGCCTCGCGCAGGACGAAGCCGTCGCGCTCCAGGGTCTGCAGGGTTTGCGCGAGCATCTTCTCGCTCACCCCCGAGACCCGGCGGCGCAGCTCGCTGAAGCGGTAGCCGCGTTCGTTCAGCGCCGCCAGCACCAGGACGCCCCAGCGGCTGGTGACGTGCTCCAGCACGCCGCGGGACGGGCACATGCGGTCGTAGACGTCCGGCGGGGGCAGTTCGCCGAGGGGTGTGGCCGGAGGGGGTGTGGGTGCGGCGGCTTCGTCCTGGGTCATTACCTGCATGTCAGTACCCTACTTTGAAGTGCGTACTTTCGATAGGTTAGTGCCACCCCTAGGGTGAGTGTCGAAGCGAAGTTCGACGGGCAACGGCCCGACCTGACTCGACCCGACCCGACCCAGGGAGCAACAACATGTACGTCGTCACCGGTGCCACTGGACAGCTCGGCCGGCTGGTCGTCGAGGGCCTGCTGGCCAAGGTTCCCGCCGGCGAGGTCGCGGTCGCCGTCCGTTCCGCCGAGAAGGCCGCCGACCTCGCCGCTCGCGGCGTGACCGTCCACGTGGTCGACTACGACCGGCCGGAGAGCCTGGCGGGCGCCTTCGCGGCCGGTGACCGGGTGCTGCTGATCTCCGGCAGCGAGGTCGGCCGCCGGATCCCGCAGCACACCGCGGTGATCGAGGCGGCGCGCGCCGCCGGCGTCGCGCTGCTCGCGTACACCAGTGCGCCTGGTGCGGCCACCTTCCGGCTGGCGGACGAGCACAAGGCCACCGAGGCGGCGATCCGCGAGTCCGGTCTGACCTTCTCCTTCCTCCGCAATGGCTGGTACACCGAGAACTACCTGGGAGACGCGGCCGGCACGGTGGCGCGCGGCGTGGTGGTCGGCAGCGCCGGGCAGGGCCGGGTGGCCAGCGCCCCGCGCCGGGACTACGCCGACGCGGCGGTCGCGGTGCTGGTGGGCGACGGCGGCGGGAACGGGCACGAGGACACGGTGTACGAGCTCAGCGGCGACGTCGCATGGAGCCTGCCGGAGCTGGCCGCCGAGCTGGCGCAGGTCTCGGGCAGGCCCGTCGAGCACCGTGAGGTGACCCCGGCCGAGCACCGCGCGGTCCTGGTCGGTGCGGGCCTGCCGGAAGGCTTCGCCGAGGTCCTGGTGGACGTCGACGCCGGCATCGCGCGCGGCGAGCTGGCCGGCACCCCGGGCGACCTGGCCGGGCTGATCGGCCGTCCGACCGTCCCGCTGGCGCAGAGCGTGCGCACGGCCCTCGGCGCCTGAATCCCCGGGGAGCCCGTCGGGAGCGCCGCCGGGAGGGCCCCATCGGGAGCGCCCCGGCGGCGTCCGTGGTGAGCCGTCCGTCGAAGGGGTCGCCGAAGCGCCTGCTCGATCGGCCGACAATCCCATGTCATGAGCAAAAAGCGAATACGGAGATGACAGCCTGCCCCCGTGCCCGCTACCGTCGGCTCGACACACGTGCGCGCGGAGGGCAGGCCGTCCATGGCAGAGACAGCTCAGCAGGAGGCCGGCCGAGGCCTTTGGTACGGACTGGCCGCCTACGGGATGTGGGGGCTCTTCCCGTTGTTCTGGCCGCTGCTGGAGCCCGGCGCCGCCGACGACATCCTGGCCAACCGGATGGTCTGGTCGCTGGTCGCGGTCGTCCTGTTGCTGCTCGCACAGCGGCACTGGAGCTGGATACGCCCGCTGCTGCGCCAGCCCCGTCGGCTCGCCATGCTGGGCGGTGCCGCCGCCGTGATATCGGTCAACTGGGGCGTCTACATCTGGGCGGTCAACGCCGGCCACGTCGTCGAGACCAGCCTCGGCTACTTCATCAACCCGCTGGTCACCATCGCCTTCGGGGTGCTGGTGCTCAAGGAGCGGTTGCGGGTGGCGCAGTGGGCGGCCGTCGGCATCGGCGCCCTCGCGGTGGCGGTACTGGCCATCGGCTACGGGCGGCTGCCCTGGATCGCGCTGACCCTGGCGCTCTCCTTCGCCACCTACGGGCTGCTCAAGAAGAAGGTCGGGCTGAGCGGGCTGGAGAGCCTGGCGGCCGAGAGCGCCTTCATGTTCCCGTTCGCCCTGGGCTACCTGGTCTACCTGGAGATCTCCGGTCGCGGCACCTTCGGGCACACCGTGCCCGGTTCGTACGGCTGGGGGCACTCGGGGCTGCTGCTGCTCAGCGGGGTGATCACCGCGATCCCGCTGCTCTGCTTCGGGGCGGCGGCGGTCCGGGTGCCGCTCACCGTGCTCGGACTGCTGCAGTACCTGGCGCCGGTGTTCCAGTTCCTGATCGGTGTCGCGGTCTTCCACGAGTCCATGCCGCCCGCCCGCTGGGCCGGCTTCTCCCTGGTCTGGGCCGCGCTGGCGGTACTGACCTGGGACGCGCTGCGCCGGGTGCGGGCCGACCGGGTGGCGCGGGCGGCCGCCCTGGCCCGGAGCGGCGCCGGCACCCCGGTCACCGATGCCCCGGTCGCCGACGCCGCCGGCGTCGAGCCCACCCCGGCACCGGCGGCCACCCGCTGACCCGGGCCCTGCCCACCACTCGTCGACCCACTGCTCGCCAGCCCGGAACCGGCCGACCCGCGCCGCCGGCCCGGGTCGAGCCCGGTCCAGGCCGGCCGCCGGCCCGGGCCCGCTACGCGGTGATGTCCCGGCTGGTGAAGCGGGACCACGCGGCCGCGCCGAAGACGGCGACGTACGCGGCCTGCAACCCGAGGTTGTCCAGGACGCCGTCCCAGTACATCGGTTCGCGCAGCAAGTCCCCGAAACTCAGCCAGTGATGGGTGAAGAGGAACGGCTGGATCGCGTGCAGCTGGGGGAAGCTGTCGAGGATCTGGACGGTGATCACCAGGCCGACGGTGGCGGCCATCGCCGCGATGCCGCTGCCGGTGAGCGTCGAGATGAAGAGCCCGATCGCGACCAGCCCGGCCAGCGAGGCGGCCACGACCATCGCGACCAGCACCGCCCGTAGCAGTGCGGGTCCGAGGCCGATCGTCTCCCCGGAGATCAGCGTGACCTCGCCGAGCGGGAACAGCGCGGCGCCGGTGGCGAGGGCCGCCAGTGCGACCGTCGCCGTCGCCGCCAGGCAGAACGCCAGACCGGCCGTGAACTTGGCGGCCAGCAGCCTGGTCCGCCCGGCCGGCGCGACCAGCAGATAGCGCAGGGTGCCGCCGGCCGCTTCGCCGGCCACCGAGTCGCCGGCGACCACACCGACCGTCATCGGCAGGAAGATCGGCAGGGCCACGGCGAGTGCGGTGAAGACCAGGAAGAGGCCGTTCTGCGTCACCTGTGCGATGAAGGCGGGGCCCTCGCCGCCGCGCGGGCCGTCCGTCTCGATCCGGACCACCACGCCGATCAGGACCGGCAGCACCGCCAGGATCCCGAGCAGCACCATCGTCCGCACCCGGCGGAAGGTCAGCAGCAGCTCGCTGCGGAACAGGGCCAGGAACCCGGCCGCGGTCTGCGGCCGTCGTCCGCCCACGCGTGCCGTCGTCGCCTCAAAGGCGCCCAGCCCGCTCCCTGCGCCCAGCCCGCTCCCTGCACGCGGCTCGCTCGGCGCGCCCGCTGCCTTCAGCGTCTCCGGTGCACCCGGAGCCTCAGCCCGCGACATCGAAGCCCTCCCCGGTCAGCGCCACGAAGGCGTCCTCCAATGTGCCCCGCTCCACTCCGAAGCCGCGCACCCGTACGCCGGCCGTGACCAGTG
Source organism: Kitasatospora sp. NPDC058218 (assembly GCF_042882445.1). Lineage (NCBI taxonomy): Bacteria > Bacillati > Actinomycetota > Actinomycetes > Kitasatosporales > Streptomycetaceae > Kitasatospora > Kitasatospora sp. NPDC058218. The sequence continues at coordinate 165,855 of NZ_JBHVWC010000013.1, forward strand.
CCGCACAGAGCTCCGGCAGGCTGTCGTCGGCCAGCGCGCCCAACTCGCCGTCCACCCGGTCCTCGGCCAGCAGCAGGTCGCAGACCCGGTGCGCCGTCAGCACCTCGGAGGCCAGGGCCACGTCGGGGGTGCGGACCACCAGCCGGCCCTGGGCCCGGGCGGCCAGCTCGGCGACGGTGCCCTGCACCACCAGCCGGCCGCGCGACATCACCGCGGCGTGCGTGCAGACCTGCTCGATCTCGTCCAGCAGGTGAGAGGAGAGGAACACCGTCGTGCCCTCGGCCGCGACCTCCCGGATCAGTGCCCGGATCTCCCGCATGCCCTGCGGGTCGAGGCCGTTGGTCGGCTCGTCCAGGACCAGCAGCTCGCGCGGCTGGAGCAGGGCCGAGGCCAGACCGAGCCGCTGCTTCATGCCCAGCGAGTACGCGCGGGCCTTCTTCCCGGCTGCGGCGGTCAGGCCCACCCGGTCCAGGGCTTCGGTGACCCGCTGCCGACGGGTGCGCGGGTCGGCGGTCGGGTCGGCCGCGTCGAACCGGGCCAGGTTGTCCCGGCCGGAGAGGAAGCCGTACAGCGCCGGGCCCTCGATCAGTGCGCCGACCCGCGGCAGCACCGTGGCGACGGACCGCGGCATCGGCGCACCGAGCACGGTGGCCACGCCCGCGGTGGGTGCGATCAGGCCCATCAGCATTCGGATGGTGGTGGTCTTGCCGGAGCCGTTGGGCCCGAGGAAGCCGAAGACCGAGCCGCGGGGGACGGCCAGGTCCAGCCCGTCGACGGCGAGCTGACCGCCTCGGAAGCGCTTGGTCAGGCCCTGAGTCCTGATCACATCATCGGTCGCGACCACGCCCGGGAGGCCGGTGTGACCAGTGTGACCGATGAGGCCGGAGACACCGACAGCTCCGACCGCAGGAGCACCAGGAGCACCCGGCACAGCAGGAACAACAGAAGGAGCAGGAGGAGCAGGAACGGCCCTGGGGGCCGGGTGCGCTGCGGCGCCCCGGCCCCCGGCCGGCTCCGTAACGTCCCCCGTTACGGGAGCCCGGGTCACTTACTTCACCCCGGCCGCACTCTGCAGCACCGGCAGCGTCACCGCGCCCGCGAAGACCCGTCCGTCATCGGTGACCAGCACGTTCAGCACCTTGGTGCTGATCAGCGAGCCGCCCGCGACCGGCTTGCCGAGCGCCTTCGCCAGCGCCACGGGGCTCTGCAGCGCGGCCGGGCCGCCCTTGCCGTGCCGGCCCTCGCTCGGCACCGCGACGTCGTCGGTGGGCAGCTTGGCGGTCAGCACCGCCGTCCATCCCTCGCCGACGACGTTCAGACCCTCGACGGAGCCCGCCGCGTCCTTCGCGGCCTGCTCCGACGGGGCCGTCGCCGGGCCGGCCTCGGCCTTGCGCTCCGTCACCTTGGCGCCCTTGGGCACCGCGAAGTCGAAGGTCTTGGCGGCCGGCTTCGCGAACGACACCTCGGTGAAGTGGACGTCCAGCACGGTGCCCCCGTCGGAGCCCTTGACCACGACCGCGAGCGGCACGCCGTTGTCGGCGGCCACCGCGATCCGCACCTCCCCGATGGTCGAGCCGGACTGGGTGGGCTTCACGCTGAGCCGGTACGCCTTCTGCCCGGCCACGCTCGTCGTGCCGTCCACGGTGACGGCCGTGGTGCCCGCGCCCGCCGCCAGGAACTGTCGTGCGGCCTCCTGCGGGGTGGTCGGCACCCCGGTCAGCGGGGCCTTGCCGGGGTGCCCCCCGGGCCGTGCGCCCCGCTGGCCGGTCAGGTGGAGCGCCTCGTTGGTGGAGCTGTCCCAGGCCCAGGCCTGGTCACCGTTGTGGACCAGCTCGTACCCGGCCAGGTTCTCGATCAGGCCGATCCGCTGGCGGTCCGGGCCGTCCACCGCGACCCGCAGGGTGTGCTCGCCGTCGAGCAGCCCGGCCAGCTTGGCCTCCGGTGCGGCGGCGGACGACTTGCCGGACTCAGAGCCCGCGCCGCCCGAACCCGAACCCGCACCCGACCCCGAACCGACGGCGCCGCCGATCCCGCCGCCGGCCGCGAGCAGCTGGCTCGGCACCCCGAGGTCGGCGGAGACCGAGACGGTGCCGGACAGCGTCTGCGCCTGCGAGCCGAGCGCCTTCGCCACGAGCTGCTCCGCCGTCAGCGTCGGAAGATTGGGCGGGGAGTCGTCGGCGAGCGCCGGCACCAGGCCCACCCCGGCGGCGATCACCGCCGCCACCGCCACCGGTACCGCCACCCGTACCGCGGTGCGCCGCCCCGAGCGGTAGGGCACACCGCTGTCCCGGTGTCGTTCAGTCGTCGTGTCGTCCGTCATAGCGTCCAACCCCTCCGTAACCGTGACCGACTGCCTCTCCGGTCCATTACAAGGCAGCGAGGTGCCCGAGTCATCGCCCTGCAGGGCCAGATCGGGGTAGCCCTCACGGCGCAGGCGACCCTGATACGGCCTCAGGGTCGCCTCCTCCGGACGTACCGGAACTGGCGTAGGGTCGCGCCATGGACGCAACCTTCCCCCCGACTGCGAACGCGATGCGGCGTGCCCTGCGCCGTGCCCGGGACGGCGTCGCGCTGGACGCGACCGAGGCTGCGGTGCTGCTCCAGGCCAGAGGCGCGGACCTGTCGGACCTCTGTGCGAGTGCCGCCCGGGTGCGCGACGCCGGCCTCGCGGCGGCCGGGCGGCCGGGCGTCATCACGTACTCCAGGAGCGTCTTCATCCCGCTCACCCGGCTCTGCCGCGACAAGTGCCACTACTGCACCTTCGCGACCGTCCCCGGCAAGCTGCGCCGGGCCGCGCAGGGCACGGCGGGGGCGCTCCCCGGGCGCAGCCACGGGATGTTCATGTCGCCGGACGAGGTGCTGGAGGTGGCCCGGCGCGGTGCCGAACTGGGCTGCAAGGAAGCCCTGATCACGCTCGGGGACAAGCCCGAGGACCGCTGGCCCGAGGCCCGCGAGTGGCTGGACGCGCACGGCTACGACGACACCATCGCCTACGTCAGGGCGATGTCCATCCGCATCCTGGAGGAGACCGGCCTGCTGCCGCACCTCAACCCCGGGGTGCTGAGCTGGACGGACTTCCAGCGGCTCAAGCCGGTCTCGGCCTCCATGGGCATGATGCTGGAGACCACCGCGACCCGGCTGTGGAGCGAGCCCGGCGGCCCGCACTACGGGTCGCCGGACAAGGAGCCGGCCGTCCGGCTCCGGGTGCTGGAGGACGCCGGGCGCAGCTCGGTGCCGTTCACCAGCGGGCTGCTGATCGGCATCGGCGAGACGTACGAGGAGCGCGCCGAGTCGCTGTTCGCGCTGCGCCGGGTCTCCCGGGCCTACCACGGCATCCAGGAGCTGATCCTGCAGAACTTCCGCGCCAAGCCGGACACGGCGATGCGCGGGATGCCGGACGCCGAGCTGGACGAGCTGGTCGCCACCGTCGCCGTGGCCCGGCACATCATGGGCCCGACCGCCTGCCTCCAGGCCCCGCCGAACCTGGTGGACGGCGAGTACGAGCGGCTCATCGGCGCGGGGATCGACGACTGGGGCGGGGTCTCGCCGCTGACGCCCGACCACGTGAACCCCGAGCGCCCGTGGCCGCAGATCGACCGGCTCGCGGAGCACTCGGCGGCGGCCGGGTTCGAGCTGCGCGAGCGGCTGGCCGTCTACCCCGAGTACGTCCGGCACGGCGAGCCCTGGCTGGATCCGCGGGTGCTGCCGCACGTCCGGGCGCTGTCGGACCCGGAGACCGGTCTGGCCCGCCCGGACGCGGTGGTCCAGGGCCACCCCTGGCAGGAGCCGGAGGACCTGCCCGCCTCGTACGGGCGGACGGACCTGCACGCCACCATCGACACCGAGGGCCGCACCGGCGACCGCCGGGCCGACTTCGAGGACGTGTACGGGGACTGGCAGGTGCTGCGCGAGCAGGTGCTCGCCAAGGGCGCCCCCGAGCGGCTGGCCGGCGATCTGCGCGGGGCGCTGGCGGTCGCCGCCGACGACCCCGAGCGGCTGACGGACGACCAGGCGCTGGCGCTGTTCCACGCGGACGGCCCGGCGCTGGACGCGCTCTGCCGGATCGCCGACGACGTGCGCCGCGCCGCGGTCGGCGAGGACGTCACCTACTGCGTCACCCGGAACATCAACTTCACCAACGTCTGCTACACCGGCTGCCGCTTCTGCGCCTTCGCCCAGCGCCGCACCGACGCGGACGCCTACACCCTCTCCCTGGAGCAGGTGGCCGACCGGGCCGCGCAGGCCTGGGAGGTCGGTGCCACCGAGGTCTGCATGCAGGGCGGCATCCACCCCGACCTGCCCGGCACCGCCTACTTCGACATCGCGCGCGCGGTGAAGGAGCGGGTGCCCGGCATCCATGTGCACGCCTTCTCGCCGATGGAGGTGGTCAACGGCGCGACCCGGACCGGACTCTCCATCCGCGACTGGCTCCAGCAGGCCAAGGCGTCGGGTCTGGACACCATTCCGGGCACGGCCGCCGAGATCCTGGACGACGACGTCCGCTGGGTGCTCACCAAGGGCAAGCTGCCCGCCGCGACCTGGGTGGAGGTCGTCACCACCGCGCACGAACTGGGCATCCGCTCCTCGTCCACGATGATGTACGGGCACGTGGACACCCCGGCCCACTGGCTGGGGCACCTGCGGCTGCTGGCGGAGATCCAGCAGCGCACGGGCGGATTCACCGAGTTCGTGACGCTGCCGTTCATCCACACCAACGCGCCGGTCTACCTGGCCGGCATCGCCCGGCCCGGGCCGACCGCACGGGACAACCGGGCGGTGGTCGCGATGGCCCGCCTGCTGCTGCACCCGCACATTCCCAACATCCAGACCAGTTGGGTGAAGCTGGGGGCCGAGGGCGCGGCCGAGATGCTCCGCTCGGGCGCCAACGACCTGGGCGGCACGCTGATGGAGGAGACCATCTCGCGGATGGCCGGTTCGGCGTACGGGAGTTACAAGTCGGTCCGGGACCTCCGGGCGATCGCCGAGGCCGCGGGGCGCCCGCACCGGCAGCGCACCACCACCTACGACGAGGTGCCCGCCGAGCGCCTGGCCGCGGCCCTGGCCTCGGACGGCCACCTGCCGGAGCTGCTGCCGGTCCTGGACTAGCCACGGGTGCTGGTCCGGCCACCAGTGCTGGGTCGAGCAGGACATGGCGGCGGCCCGCCGGGTGGAAGCACCCGGCGGGC
>NZ_JBHVWC010000014.1:0-66144 GCF_042882445.1 Kitasatospora sp. NPDC058218
CTGCGGTGCGGCGGGCTCCGGGCGGCGCGGACCGGGCTTGGGGATCCCGGCCGGCCGGGGCTTCGGCCCCGGGCGCGGGGGGGGCGGGGGGGGCCGGCGGCGCCGGGGGGGGGGGGGTTGCGGCCCCCCCCCCCCCCGGCCACCGCCCCGGCCCCGCCCGGACACGGGGAGGCCCCCGGGTCGCGAACGGACCCGGGGGCCTCCCGGTACACCTCGGTGTCGGCGCGTCGCCGACCCCCGGCCATGGTCAGCCGAGGTTGGCCAGCGCCTCGTTGAAGGTCTTCGACGGGCGCATCACGGCCGCGGCCTTGGCCGGGTCGGGCTGGTAGTAGCCGCCGATGTCGACCGGCGAGCCCTGAACCGCGATGAGCTCCTCGACGATGGCCTGCTCCTGGTCGGCCAGCGCCTTGGCCAGACCGGCGAACGCCTGGGCCAGCTCGGTGTCGGCGGTCTGCTGGGCCAGCTCCTGGGCCCAGTACAGGGCCAGGTAGAAGTGGCTGCCGCGGTTGTCGATGCCGCCGAGGCGGCGGCTCGGCGACTTGTCCTCGTTGAGGAAGGTACCGGTGGCGCGGTCCAGCGTGTCGGCCAGCACCTGGGCGCGGGCGTTGTCGGCGGTCTGGGCCAGGTGCTCGAAGCTGGCGGCCAGCGCGAAGAACTCGCCCAGGCTGTCCCAGCGCAGGTAGTTCTCCTTGACCAGCTGCTGGACGTGCTTCGGGGCGGAGCCGCCGGCGCCGGTCTCGAACAGGCCGCCGCCGTTCATCAGCGGGACGACCGACAGCATCTTGGCGCTGGTGCCCAGCTCCAGGATCGGGAAGAGGTCGGTCAGGTAGTCGCGCAGCACGTTGCCGGTGACCGAGATGGTGTTCTCGCCACGACGGATGCGCTCCAGCGAGAACTTGGTGGCCTCGACCGGGGTCTTGATCTCGATCTGCAGGCCGGCCGTGTCGTGCTCCGGCAGGTAGGTCTTGATCTTCTCGATCAGCACGGCGTCGTGCGCGCGGCCCTCGTCCAGCCAGAAGACGGCCGGGTCGCCGGTGGCGCGGGCACGGGTGACGGCCAGCTTGACCCAGTCCTGGATCGGCAGGTCCTTGGTCTGGCAGGCGCGGAAGATGTCGCCGGCCTGGACGGCCTGCTCCAGGACGACGTCGCCCTCGGCGTCGACGAGCCGGACGGTGCCGGCGGCGGCGATCTCGAAGGTCTTGTCGTGGCTGCCGTACTCCTCGGCCGCCTGGGCCATCAGGCCGACGTTCGGCACCGAGCCGATGGTGGCCGGGTCGAGGGCGCCGTTGGCGCGGCAGTCGTCGAGGACGGCCTGGTACACGCCGGAGTAGCTGCTGTCCGGCAGCACGGCCAGGGTGTCGGCCTCGTTGCCGTCCGGGCCCCACATGTGGCCGGAGGTGCGGATCATGGCCGGCATCGAGGCGTCGACGATGACGTCGCTCGGCACGTGCAGGTTGGTGATGCCCTTGTCGGAGTCGACCATGGCCAGGGCCGGGCCGTCGGCCAGCTCGGCCTCGAAGGAGGCCTTGATCTCGGCGCCGTTCGCCAGCTTGTCGAGACCGCCCAGGATGCCGCCGAGGCCGTTGTTCGGGTTCAGGCCGGCGGCGACCAGCGCGTCGCCGTACGCGGCGAAGGTCTTCGGGAAGAAGGCGCGGACCACGTGGCCGAAGATGATCGGGTCGGAGACCTTCATCATGGTGGCCTTGAGGTGCACCGAGAACAGCACGCCCTCGGCCTTGGCGCGGGCGACCTGGGCCGCCAGGAACTCGCGCAGCGCGGCGACGCGCAGCACCGAGGCGTCGACGACCTCGCCGGCCAGCACCGGAACGGACGGACGCAGCACGGTGGTGGTGCCGTCCTCGGCGACCAGCTCGATGCGCAGCGAGCCGGCGGAGGAGATCACCGCGGACTTCTCGGTGGAACGGAAGTCGTTCTGGCCCATGGTCGCGACGTTGGTCTTGGAGTCGGCCGTCCAGGCGCCCATGCGGTGCGGGTGCGTCTTGGCGTAGTTCTTGACCGACGCGGGGGCGCGGCGGTCCGAGTTGCCCTCGCGCAGGACGGGGTTGACCGCGCTGCCCTTGACCTTGTCGTAGCGGGCCCGGACGTCCTTGTCCTCGTCCGTCTGCGGGTCGTCCGGGTAGTCCGGCAGCGCGTAGCCCTGCGCCTGGAGCTCGGCGACGGCCGCCTTCAGCTGCGGGATGGAGGCCGAGATGTTCGGCAGCTTGATGATGTTGGCGCCCGGGGTCTTGGCGAGTTCGCCCAGCTCGGCGAGGGCGTCCTCGATCCGCTGGCCCTCCTCCAGACGCTCCGGGAAGCTCGCGATGATCCGCCCGGCGAGGGAGATGTCGCGGGTCTCCACCCGCACACCCGCCGTCGAGGCGTAAGCCTGCACCACGGGCAGGAACGAGTACGTTGCCAGGGCCGGCGCCTCGTCGGTGTGCGTATAGATGATGGTCGAGTCAGTCATCGGTACTCCGCTTCGCGTCTCCAACGTCTTGATGTCAAGATATCTCGTGTTCGCCCCTTCGCTCCACCTCCCCCCGCCCCGGAGTGCGCGCCGGCGCCCGGGCGGGCCGGCGGCGGTCAGCTCCACCGTCGTCCCGGGGCGGGCGCCGGGCAAGCGGAGCGGTGTGGCGGGCGGCCGCCCCGGAGGCGCGGTGCCGTCACCGGCGGGCGGCGCGGATGCGGGCCGACGCCGTCACCGGCGGGCCCCGGGCCGGGCCTGGGGCCGGATGCCGGGCGGGGCGTCGAGCCGGGCGTCGAACGCGGCCTCGTCGGCCACGAACCAGAGCTGGCCGCCCCGGTTGCTCTCCCGGACGAAGTCCCGCAGGGAGTCGCTGTCGGCGATGTGGCGCGAGATGTCGCCGACGACGGCCAGACCGACCCGGTAGGTCGCGAACTTCTGCACGATCCCGCCGGCGACCCGGGTGCTCAGCCGGAAGAAGTCGTCCTCGAAGCGCTCCACGGGCACCACGACCCAGGCGGCGCCGGCCCCGAACGCGTCGCCGATCAGATCGGTGGCGTCCCGCTCGTCGCGCACCGGCGGGCCGTCGGCGGCCAGGCGCAGGACGGTGACGGCGGGCTCAGGCATCTGCGTTCTCCTTGATCAGTGCGTTGACGATGACGAGCAGCTCGGCCGTGTCGGCCAGCTCGCCGAGGATGACCACCTTGAGCGTCGAGCGCTGCTCGTCGTGCAGGGTCTGGATGCGCAGCGGGCTGCCCTCGCGGGGGCCGGCGACCGCCGCCATCAGGGTGTTGGCCAGCCGGGCGGCCTCCGCGGTGTCGATCGCGTCGATCTGCACGATGGCCGAGGCCTCGGCATGGCGCCGCACCGCGGCCGGCACGGGCGCCGGTGCACCGGTGAACTCCGCGAGGTCCCCGGCGGCGATCCGGTACTGCTTGCCGATCCTGGTCGCCCGGAGGCGGCCGTCCCGGACGTAGCCGCGCACGGTGCGCACGTGCAGACCGAGCAGCTCGGCCACCTGCTCCACCGAGTAGTACTGCGCCACCAGGCGTCCTTCCTTCAGGCTTCCCTATCATTACGCAAACTACCATGAGGATGGGACAGATAGGTCGGATAGGGAAGGAAAGGATCGGGCCGGCGAAGGGAAGGGTAGGACCGGCAGAGGAGAAGCCCGAGGACCGTCAGGACTCCGTCAACACAGCACCGCATTCGGTCAACGCCGCGTCAGGAGAGCGCCCGACAGGCCGGAACCCCCCTAGCGTCGAAGTCAGCAGTTCCGGCAGGCCCCACCACTCCTCGGGAGCACCGCATGGCCCGCGTCGTCTGGCACGTCCCGGTCACCGTCACCGGATCCACCACCGCCCTCCGGCTCTTCCGCCTGCGCGACGGCCGCCGCTGCGCGGTGGGCTTCGCCACCACCGAGGCGCTGACCGCCCTCCTCGGGCCGGACCAGGCCTTCACCGAACTCGCCGAGCCGGCACTTCGCGCGCTCACCGCGCCGCTGGGCGTGGACGCCCTGGTGCTGGACCCGCGCCTGGTCGCGCCGCCCGCCAGGCCCGCCCGGGGGCCCGCAACCGCCGAGCCCGCCGCACCGGCCGCCCGGCCCCAGCTCCAGCACCGGTGACGGCGCTGCGGCTCGTCCCCGGCGCCCGGCCCCCCGGACCGGTACGCCGACCCGAGCCGGTACGCCGACCCGCTCCGGCCGCCGGGCCCGGGGAGGCCCCGCGCACCGCGGGCGGGCGGCCCTTGCACGCCCTGGTCCGGGTCGGCTTCGGCCCGGTACCGCTCGACTTCGACCGGCTGTCCGCCGAGTTCCCGGCGGTCCGGAGCGGATTCGCACTGGCCGGCGGCGCCGACCTCGAACTGCGCCTCGCCTGCACCGGCCCGGAGGAGTTGCGCGCGATCTCCACCGCGCTGATCCGCGCCGGCGCCGTACGGGTGCAGGTCGATCTCGTCCTGCGCACCCTGATGCCCGGTCCGCCGACCCTGCGGCCGGTTCCGTAGCCGGCCCGCCGGTGCCCTCACCGTCGTGTCACGACGGTGAGGGCGCCGGGGCCCACTCGGGTCAGCCGGTCTCGCGGGTGAGCACCGCGATGGCGGCCAGCAGCAGGGCGGAACCGGCCAGCAGGGCCGAAGTCACCGGTTCACCGAAGCAGAGGACGGCGATCAGTGCGGCGGCCGCCGGCTCCAGCAGCACGAGCACGGCGGCCGTGGCACCCGGTACGACCGTCAGGCCGGAGAAGTACCAGCGGTAGGCGAGCAGGGTGGGGACGGTCCCCAGGAAGAGCAGCCCGCCCGCCGTCAGCACCGGGCCGCCCGCGGTCGGCAGCACCCCCTCGACCGCGGCCAGGGGCAGCAGGCAGAGCATGCCCGTGGTGAAGGCACCCCCGCTCGCCCGGGCCGAACCGCCGCCACGCGCCCAGAGGGTGAGGCCGCTCTGCCCGGCGCCCGCCAGCACGGCGAGCGCGACGCCCAGCACCGGACGCGGGCCGGCCGCCGGGGCGGCGACCAGCAGCGCGAGGCCCCCCAGTGCGAGCACGATCGCGGCCGTCGCCCGCGCGCCGAGCCGCTCGCCGAGCAGCAGCCGGGCGCCGAGGCTGGTCAGCACCGGCCCCGCGCCGATGGTGATCAAGGTGCCGAGTCCGAGACCCGCGAACTGCACCGAACCGAAGTAGGCGCACTGGCTGATCGCCAGCCCGAGCCCGGTGAGCACGGCCGAACCGCGCGCTCCGGCACCGGCACGCCGCCGGCCGGTGGGGACGAGGGCCAGGCAGCCGGCCGCGACGGCGAAGCGCCAGAAGCAGACGGCCACCGGGCCGAGTCCGGTGGTGCGCAGCAGCAGCGCGGCGACGGCCCCGCCCACGCCCCAGGCGACGGCGGCGGCCGAGATGGACAGCAGGCCGTGCCGGAGCGGCACGGCGGCATGAGTGGACATGCGTTGGTTCTCCACGATGGTGAGCCGGGTGAGGTCCGCGGTGGGCGCGGGCGGCATCCATCGGCCCGGTGGCGAGGACGCCGCCCGGCCGGGAATCGTGGAGTGAGCCGCCCGCTAGCGGACGGGCGGCGGCAGGATCACGGAACGCATGAGGATCAGCCTACGCGGCCGGCCGGGGCCGACCCCTCCGCGACCGGGGCCGGGCGCTCGTGATCTTCTGCTTGCGGACCGCCGCGACGTACCGTCGGCGGTGGCGCGGTGGAAGTCGGCTTCCACCCCCGGGCCGAGAGGAACAGCAGCGTGGAGCACCTGACGTACGGCGAGGTCGAGGCGGCCGGACGGCGGATCGCGGGGCGGGTGCGACCCGTGGTCGTGGCGCCCGGGGACGACGCCGGGCGGGTCTGGCTGGCCCTGGAGTACCTCCAGCACACCGGCAGCTTCAAGGCGCGCGGGGCGCAGAACTTCCTGCTCGCGCACACCGAGGCGGGCACCCTGCCGGCCGCCGGAGTGACCATCGCCTCGGGCGGGAACGCGGGCCTGGCCTGCGCCTGGGCGGCCCGCGAGCTCGGCGTGCGGGCCACCGTCTTCCTGCCGGAGACCGCGCCCGCGGTCAAGGTCGCCCGGCTGCGCTCCTACGGGGCCGAGGTGCGGCTGGCGGGCCGCGAGTACGCCGAAGCGCTGGCCGCCTGCGAGGAGTTCGCGGCGGGCAGCGGCGCGCTCGCCTCGCACGCGTACGACCACCCGCTGATCGCGGCCGGGGCCGGGACGGTGCTGGACGAGATCCGAGCCCAACTGCCCGGCCTCGACACGGTGGTGGTGTCGGTGGGCGGCGGCGGGCTGTTCGCCGGAGTGGCCGCCGCGGCGCGCGCGCACGGCATCCGGGTGGTGGCGGTGGAGCCGGCGGGGAGCCGGGCGCTGGACGCGGCACTGGCGGCCGGCCGGCCGGTGGACGTCCCCGTGGAGTCGGTGGCCGCGGATTCGCTGGGGGCCCGCCGGGCCACCGCACTCGCCGTGCACGCCGCCCGACAGGACGGCGTCCGTACGGTGCTGGTGCCGGACACCGCCATCGTCCGGGCCCGGCAGGAGCTTTGGGACGAGCGCCGGATCGCCGTCGAGCACGCGGCCGCCACCGCGCTCGCCGCGGTGGCGGGCCCGGAGGGCGCGGACGGCGCGGCCGGTACGGACGGTGAGCGGATCGCCGTACTGCTCTGCGGCGCCAACACCGATCCCTCCGACCTGGTGGCGGCCGGCTGACCGGCCCGGACGGCCCCGGGGCGGCCCGGGGCCGGCTCAGCCGATGCCCTGCCGGTCCGGCACCAGGGCGAACGTGCGGACCTCGGGGTCGGTCAGCTGCTCGACCACCGAACGGTCCAACAGCCGCCGCTGATCGATGAGTTGGGGTCGGCGCTGCTCGGGGGCGATCCGCAGCAGGTCGTCCAGCGCGGCGGCCAGCCGGCGGGTCACCTGCGGGTGACCGGAGCCGCACAACCGGATCTCGGTGAACGCGAGGTCGACCACGGACTGCCAGTCCGGTACCGGCTCGACCAGCCGGACGGCGCCGGCCCGGTCGCGGAAGCAGAGGTCCCCGAAGCTCTCGTGGACGAGCATCCCGAGCAGTTGGTGGATCCGGTCGATCGCCTGCACGGCGGTGGTCGGGTCGTTGACGGCGGGCGAGAGGGCGCGGATCGCGATGTCGACCAGCTGCCGGAAGCCGAAGCTGAGGTCCTGGTGCATGGTGCGGTCGACGCCGACGTTGAGCGCCAGGGCGATCCCGCGCGGGCGCGGCGGGCGGTCGACGGCGCCGGTCACCCGGACGATCGGGGTGCCGGGCGTGATGAAGTCGCCGATCCTGGGCACGAGATGGAGCACCACGTCGTGCTTGCGGGCGATCCGCACCAGACGGCCGATGTTGACGTCGCGCAGCACTCCCGAACGCCCCTCGTGCAGCAGGGTGAGCGCCCGGTCGGGGACGCCCGGCGGCTGCGCGTCGGGCGGCATCAGCCGGTACTGGAGGATCACGGCCACCGACTCGTTCGCGACCCGGTCGATGACGTGCGGCACCCGCAGCAGCCGCATCGTGGACTGCACGTAGAGCACGAACAGGGCCAGGCTGAGCAGGACCAGCAGCAGGGACCCCAGGCCGGAGAAGATCGGCACCGAGGTGACCTTGGCCGGGTCGGTGGCGTCGTCGTAGCTGAGCTGGACGAGCAGGGCGAACAGGAAGGTGGCCAGGCAGACCGAGAAGGTGGCCTTGGTGAGCCGGCTGCGCACGTACAGCCGCAGCACGCGCGGGGAGAACTGGCTGGCGGCCATCTGCAGGGCGACCAGCGAGATCGAGAAGACCACGCCGATGAACGTCAGCATCGCCGAACTCACCGTCGAGACCACGCTCTTGGCCGCACTGGTGAACCGCATCAGCTCGTCCGCGGAGCCGGTCTCGGCGACGGTGGCGGTGACCACGGCCTCGTCCAGCCAGGCCGTCACGCCGGAGAGCAGCACCGCGGCGATGCAGGTGATCAGCGGGGCGAACCAGAAGGACTCCCGCAGGTGCTCGCGCAGCGGGGACAGCGGGCGGTAGCGGACGGGCCGACGATCGGTCATCGCCCCAGGCTAGGCCTTGTCCGGTCGATCTTGGCGGAGCAGCGCGCGGCTCCCCGGCCTCCGGCCGGGAGGTACCCCCATGGCGTATCCGGCCGGGCCGGTCGGCGGGAAGCGGGCCGGCGGGGCCGCCCCGTAGGAGCGGCCCCGGCTCAGTGCCCGCCGAGCGCCCGCCCGAGGGCGAGCGCGTCGGGGGCGGCGGCGGTGAGCAGACGGGCGTCGGGGTCGGGCAGGGTGAACAGGACGGTGTCACCGCTCACGGGCGGTGCGGGCGCCGGGTGACCGACGGTGAGCACCTGACCGATGGCGCGGTGGTCACCGAGGACGGCGGGGCCGTCCCACCCGGGCGCGCCGGGCCCCAGGTCGGTCTGCTGGTCGAGCAGGATCCGGCCGGCGCGGCGGACGGTGAGGCGGGAGGTGAGCCGGCCGGGGCCGGCGCCGCGGGCCCAGTCGTGGTGGCGACCGAGGATCTGCTCCTCGCGGTAGCGCAGCCGGGCGCCGGCGGCGAGGGTGATCCGGGTGTGCAGCACGAGGTGGCTGCCGGCGGCGGCGACCACGGGTTCGGGGCGCCAGTCGAGCCGGGCACCCTCCCCCACCACCAGTTCGACGTCGTACCGGGCCGGGCCCGGGCCGGGCAGGCTGATGGTGGCGGCCGCACTGGTGACGGTGAGGGCCGCGCCGTCGGCCACCTCGACCGCGAGTGCCAGCCGGTCGCCACCGAGCGGCGCGGCCATCGAGCCGACGATCACCACATGGGCTCCGCCGTCCGTGTCCCGGGTGCGGCGCGGGGCGAGCGGTCCGGCGCCGGACAGGACGGGCAGGGCGGTGGTGCCCCACCCGTCGGGCTCTGCGCGGATCCGGGCCCGGGCCACCAGCGCGGCCCGGGCCGGCGGGGCCGGGGCCGCCCGGGACGGGGTCGCCGCGGCCGGCACCACCCCGTCCGGGGCCGTTCCCGTGCGGACCGTCACGGCCGGGCGCGCCAGTCGGCCAGCCGCTCCCGGACCCAGGCGGCGACGGGTGCCACGCCGTCGGGCGAGGTGAGCGCGCAGAACACGGTCGGCAGCGGGCCCCGCTGTGCGGCGGCGTCCCGGGCCATCACGTCGAGGTCGGCGCCGACCAGCGGGGCCAGGTCGGTCTTGTTGATCACCAACAGGTCCGAGGTGGAGACCCCGGGCCCGCCCTTGCGCGGGATCTTGTCGCCGCCGGAGACGTCGATGACGAAGATCTGGTGGTCGACCAGGCCCCGGCTGAAGGTGGCGGTGAGGTTGTCGCCGCCGGACTCGACCAGGACGAGATCGAGCGGTCCGACCGCCTCCTCCAACTCCTCGACGGCCTCCAGGTTGGCGGAGATGTCGTCGCGAATCGCGGTGTGCGGGCAGCACCCGGTCTCGACGGCGGCGATCCGCTCGGGCGGCAGGACGGCGTTTCGGAGCAGGAACTCCGCGTCCTCGGTGGTGTAGATGTCGTTGGTGACGACGGCCAACGACAGCTCCGCGCGCAGCAGGCGGCAGAGCGCGGCGACGGTGGCGGTCTTGCCGGAGCCGACCGGCCCGCCGAGGCCGATCCGCAGGGCGCGCCGACGGGTACCACCGACGGTGGACGCGGAGGCGGTGGACGCGGAGGCGGTGGACGCGGAGGCGGCGGAGGCGGCGGAGGTGTAGGTGTGGCGGACGGGGGCGTCGACGGGGTCGGCGTGGTCACGATGCAAAGAGGCGGACCTTCCAGGAGTGGTGCTGCTCGGCGTAGACGTCGAGCAGCGGCGCGGAGGCGGCGGGCAGCGCGTCCGGGTCGCCGCACAGGGCGGCGGCGACGGCGGCCTCGGCCACGGCGTCGAGCTGGGGGGCGAGGCGGGCCAGCGCGGCCGCGACCTCGTACGGATCGAGGCCCAGGAGCCGCACACAGGCGGTGGCCGGGCCGTTGACGCTCTCGTGGGCGGCGGCGGTCGCGGCCTGGGCGGGGGCGAGAGCGGCGGCCAGGGCGGCGGTACCGAGGACGACGCTCTGGTGCGCGCCGCGCGGGAACTCGGCCGCCAGCCGGTCGAGTCCGGGGTGCGGCCAGGCCGCGCGGGCCGCCCGGAGCAGTTGGCGGCCGAGTCGGCGGCTGGTGGCGCGCAGGGCGGGTGAGGGGGTGCGGGCCTCGGCGGCCGCGTCGAGCCGGGCGGCGTCCTGCCCGGCGGCGGCCGCCGCGGCCAGGGCGGCGGACACCAGGCCGGTGGTGTGCAGCCGCCCGGTGAGGAAGGCCGTCATGCTCGCGGTGTCCCTCACCCGCCCGGCCCGGACCGCCGCCTCGGCGCCGCCGGAGTGGGCGTGCCCGCCGGCGGGGAACCGGCCGTCGGCGAGCAGCAGCAGCGCGGAGAGGCCCATCAGAAGAGGAAGTACCGCTGGGCGAGCGGCAGTTCGGCGGCCGGTTCGGGGGTGACGAGTTCCCCGTCGATGGTGACGGTGAAGGTGTCGGGCTCGACCCGGACGTCCGGGCGGGCGCTGTTGTTGACCATCTGCTCCTTGGTGACGCCGCGGGTGTTCCGGATCGCGGTGAACTCCTTGGCCACGCCGAGCTGTTCGGCGAGCCGCTCGGGCAGGCCGTCCTCGATCGCCGCCGCCGCCGTCAAGTTGAGCGAATTGGCCGCCGCCGAGCGCCCGGTGGCGCCGAACATCGGCCGGGGCAGCACCGGTTGGGGCGTCGGGATGGACGCGTTGGCGTCGCCCATCTGCGCCCAGGCGATCTGGCCGCCCTTGACCACGACGTCCGGTTTGGCGCCGAAGAAGGCGGGCGACCAGAGCACCAGGTCGGCGAGCTTGCCCGGTTCGACCGATCCGATCTCGCCGTCCAGGCCCTGGGCGACGGCCGGGTTGATGGTGTACTTGGCGACGTAGCGCCGGGCTCGGTGGTTGTCGGCCCGGCCGTCACCGGCGAGCGGGCCGCGCCGGGCCTTCATCACGTGGGCGGTCTGCCAGGTGCGCAGGACCACCTCCCCGATCCGGCCCATGGCCTGGGAGTCGGAGCTGATGATGGAGATGGCGCCGAGGTCGTGCAGGACGTCCTCGGCGGCGATGGTGGACGGCCGGATCCTGGACTCGGCGAAGGCGAGGTCCTCCGGGACGTGCGGGCTGAGGTGGTGGCAGACCATCAGCATGTCGAGGTGCTCGTCGACGGTGTTGACGGTGTGCGGCCTGGTCGGGTTGGTGGAGCTGGGCAGCACGTTCGCGGCGCCGACCACGGTGATGATGTCCGGCGCGTGCCCGCCGCCGGCGCCCTCGGTGTGGTAGGCGTGGACGCCTCGCCCGGCGATCGCCGCGAGGGTGTCGCCGACGAACCCGGCCTCGTTCAACGTATCGGTGTGGATGGCCAGTTGGGCGCCGGTCTCGTCACAGACCCGGAGGCAGGCGTCGATCGCCGCCGGGGTGGCGCCCCAGTCCTCGTGGATCTTGAAGCCGAGTGCGCCGGCCCGCAGCTGGTCGTGCATCGAGGCCCGGTTGACGGTGTTGCCCTTGCCGAGCAGGCCGATGTTGACCGGCAGGCCGTCCAGCGCCGCGAAGACCCGGCCGAGGTGCCAGGCGCCCGGGGTGATCGTGGTCGCCTTGGTGCCCTCGGCCGGCCCGGTGCCGCCGCCGACCAGGGTGGTGACGCCGGAGGCCAGCGCCTCGTCCACCAACTGCGGGCAGATGAAGTGGACGTGTGCGTCGACGGCCCCGGCGGTGGCGATCCGGCCGTTGCCGGAGATCACCTCGGTCTCCGGGCCGATCACCAGCCCGGGGTGGACGCCGTCCATGGTCTCGGGATTGCCGGCCTTGCCGAGCGCGGTGATCCGGCCGTCCCGGATTCCGATGTCGGCCTTGACGACGCCCCAGTGGTCGAGCACCACGGCGCCGGTGATGACGGTGTCCGCGGCGCCCTCGGCCCGGCTGGTCCGGGCCTGGCCCATCGACTCCCGGATCACCTTGCCGCCGCCGAAGACGGCCTCGTCGCCGCCGCGACTGCGGTCCTCCTCGACCTCGATCAGCAGATTGGTGTCACCGAGCCGGATGCGGTCGCCGGTGGTCGGCCCGTACAGGTCGGCGTAGCGTTCGCGGGTCAGCCAGAGGGCGGGCCGGTCAGTCATCGAGCGCCCCACCCGTCTCGCCGCGCAGGCCCAGGACTTCGCGCCGGCCTCCGATCGGGACGAGTTCGACCTCCACCGGGATGCCCGGTTCGAAGCGGACGGCGGTGCCGGCGGGGATGTTCAGCCGCAGGCCGCGGGCGGCCGCCCGGTCGAAGTCCAGCCCGGGGTTGGCCTCCCCGAAGTGGTAGTGCGAACCCACCTGGACGGGCCGGTCGGCGCCGTTGACGACGGTCAGCCGGGTGACGGCCAGACCGGCGTTGAGGCCGATCGCACCCTCCCCGTACAGGATCTGACCCGGAATCAGCCGCTCGGCGCTCACTGGATCGGCCCGTGCACGGTGACCAGCTTGGTCCCGTCCGGGAAGGTCGCCTCCACCTGGACGTCCGGGACCATCTCGGCGATGCCGTCCATGACGTCGGCCCGGGTGAGCACCTTGCGGCCGGAGTCCATCAGTTCGGCGACGGTCCGGCCGTCCCGGGCACCCTCCAGGACGTGCGAGGTGATCAGGGCGACCGACTCGGGGTGGTTGAGCCGCAGGCCCCGCGCCCGGCGGGAGCGGGCCACGTCGGCGGCCACGTGGATGAGCAGGCGTTCCTGCTCGTGGGGGGTGAGTTTCATCTGCGCGCACCTCAGGAGGGGGTTCAGAGCGCGCGGACACGACGCTGTGCCGCGGTGGTGGCGCATACCGTAGCGGACGAACCACCCGGACGGCAGGCCACCTCACCGATTCCGCCCGGTATCCCTATACGGTCCGCACTATTTCTATAACCCTAATTGCCGTCAATATTGCCTGATCTTGTGCGGAAGCTCAATTCCCGCTCAAATGCTGGACCTACTGGCGAGTCACGTAACACGCACATGAACAGAGGACCCCCTACCAGCGGGAATATCCCGCGAAGTAGGTAAACATTCAGTAATGAAATCTGTGCATAGGCCTATGAATACGCCTACTGTGTGGCAACTCTCCGCGCTCCCTCCGCCGGGGCCCCCACACCACAGAGAGATTTCGCATGGCATCCCTCAACCAGCTGTCCCCGCCGAGCACCGGCACTTCTCCCGACTCCGGGACACCCACCCACCGGTCGCTCCGCCGCGAGGTCGGCCTGATCGGCCTGCTGTGGGCCTCGGTGGGTTCGATCATCGGCTCCGGCTGGCTGTTCGGCGCCAAGAACGCGGTCATGGTCGCCGGTCCGGCCGCGCTCATCTCCTGGGGCATCGGCGCCGTCGCCATCGTGCTGCTCGCCCTGGTGCACGCCGAACTCGGCGGGCTCTTCCCCGTCGCCGGCGGCACCGCCCGCTACCCGCACTACGCCTTCGGCGGTCTCGCGGGCATGTCCTTCGGCTGGTTCTCCTGGCTGCAGGCCGCGACCGTGGCACCGATCGAGGTCGAGGCCATGATCGGCTACGCCGGCCACTGGGAGTTCGCCAAGAGCTTCCTGAACGACAACGGCACCCTCACCACCAGCGGCTTCATCGTCGCCGTGCTGCTGATGGGCGTCTTCGTCGCGGTCAACTTCCTCGGTGTGCGGGTGCTGGCCCGCACCAACTCGGTCGCCACCTGGCTGAAGATCTTCGTCCCGCTGCTCGCGATCTTCGTGCTGGCGCTGACCAACTTCCACGGCTCGAACTTCACCTCGCACGGCTTCGCCCCGTTCGGCATCAAGGGCGTGCTCGCCGCGATCAGCTCCAGCGGCATCATCTTCGCGCTGCTCGGCTTCGAGCAGGCCATCCAGATCTCCGGTGAGAGCCGCAACCCCAAGCGCGACATCCCGCGCGCCGTGCTCGGCTCGGTGGCCATCGGCACCCTGATCTACGTCCTGCTCCAGGTCGTCTTCATCGGTGCGCTGCCGGTCAGCTCCTTCGCCAACGGCTGGGACAAGCTCGACTTCCCCGGCATCGAAGGCCCGTTCGCCGGCCTCGCCACCCTGGTCGGCCTCGGCTGGCTGGCCTGGGTGCTCTACTTCGACGCCATCGTCTCCCCCGGCGGCACCGGCCTGATCTACACCACCTCCACCTCCCGGATCTCCTACGGCCTGAGCAAGAACGGCTACGCGCCGCAGAAGTTCGAGCAGCTGGACAGCCGCGGCGTGCCGTGGTTCGGTCTGATCCTCTCCTTCGTCACCGGTGTCGTCTGCTTCCTGCCCTTCCCGAGCTGGCAGGAGCTGGTCGGCTTCATCACCTCCGCCAGCGTGCTGATGTACGCCGGCGCCCCGCTGGCCTTCGGCGCCCTGCGCCGCCGCCTGCCCGCCCGCGAGCGCTCCTACCGGCTCCCGCTCGGCGGCGTGATCTCCCCGCTGGCCTTCGTGGTCGCCAGCCTGATCATCTACTGGGCCGGCTGGCACACCCTGTCCCGCCTGGGCATCGCGATCGTCCTCGGCTACGTCCTGCTCGGCAGCTACGCCGCGTACGCGATCCGCAAGGGCCTGCCGAACGCCCCGCGCCTGGACTGGCGGGCCGCCCAGTGGCTGCCGGTCTACCTGGTGGGCCTCGGCCTGATCTCCTGGCAGGGCGGCTTCGGCGAGGGCCGGGGCAACATCCCGATGTGGTGGGACATGGGCGTGGTCGCCGTCTTCGCCCTCGCCGTCTACTTCTGGGCGATCCGGGTCGCGCTGCCGGCCGAGGCGATCGAGCAGAACATCGAGGACATCGAGGTGGTCGACGCGGGCGGTCACTGACCCCTCGCCGCACGACACGGAACGGGCCCGCCGGTGTGCACCGGCGGGCCCGTTCCGTCGCCCGCTCGCCTCCGGGCTGTTCCGTCGCCCGCTCGCCTCCGGGCCGCTTGACCCGGCGCCGACGGTCGGCGCTCCCTCGCTCCTGCGTCGCTCCGTCCCTTCTCCCTTTCGGCACCGGCGCGGCCCTTCGGCTCGGGGCGGGTTCGGCGCGGGGCGGAGCTCAAGACGGACGGGGGTGCAGCTCAGTGCCGGCGGGGCACCGGCCCCGGGGGCCCGGGGCCGGCCCTTCGCCGCGGGGTGTGACGGCGCCTACAGCTTCAGGACCGTGCGCAGCGCCGTCTCCACCGCCGCCTCCGGGTCCGCCACCGCGTCCTCGCTGCGCCAGGCGACGAAGCCGTCCGGGCGGACCAGCACCGCACCGCCCGGCCGGACGCCGTGCAGCTCGCCGAAGTCGGCACCGGCCTCGGGTGCCAGGTCGTCCTCCGCTCCGGTGCCGATCCGGTAGGTGTCCAGCGGCACGGCCAACCGGTCGGCCGCCCGGCGGGCGCCCTGGTGCCAGGCCGTGCCCTCGGGACCGGTCAGCAGCACCATCGCCTGCTCGTACAGGTCGAGGGTGGAGAGCTTGACGCCCGCCCGCAGCAGCCACTGGTGCGGTGCCCGGCTGCCGGGTTCGCCGCCCGACTCGAACGCCTCGGGCACCACCGGGCCGGCCGCGTCGGTACCGGCCACCGCGCCCACCGGGTAGCGGTAGCCGAGCGCCACCGCCAGCACCCCGGCCTGCCGCCCGACGCCGGGGACCACCGCGTACCCGGGGTGGCTGTGCTCCGCCGAGCGTGCCGAGGCCCGCTCGCTGGTGACCTCCGCCACCGGGCGGCGCTCCTGCCCGTACGTCTCCAGCAGCCCCGGCCCGGCCCAGCCGCAGAGCACGGCGGCCAGCTTCCAGGCCAGGTTGTGGGCGTCCTGGATGCCGGTGTTCGAGCCGAACGCGCCGGTCGGCGACATCTCGTGCGCCGCGTCCCCGGCCAGGAAGACCCGCCCGGCGGCGTACTGCTGCGCCACCCGCTCGGCCGCGTGCCAGGGGGCCTTTCCGGTGACCTCGACTTCGAGGTCCGGCACTCCGACGGCGGCCCGGATGTGCCGGACGCACCGCTCGTCGGTGAAGGCCTCCAGCGGCTCACCGTGCTCGGGGTGCCACGGGGCGTGGAACACCCACTCCTCGTTGTTGTCCACCGGCAGCAGCGCGCCGTCGGCCTCCGGGTCGGTCAGGTAGCAGGCGATGAAGTGCCGGTCGCCCACCACCTCGGCCAGCCGCTTGGCCCGGAACGTGATGCTGACGTTGTGGAACAGCTCGCCCTTGCCGCTCTGGCCGATGCCCAGCGCCTCCCGCGCCGGGCTGCGCGGGCCGTCCGCCGCGATCAGGTACTGCGCCCGGACCGACCGCTCCTCGCCGGTCTCCCGGCTGCGCAGCAGCGCCGTCACCCCCTCGCCGTCCTGCTCGAAGGAGACCAGTTCGGTGCTGAACCGCAGATCGCCGCCGTACTCGCGGGCGGCCTTCAGCAGGACCGGCTCCAGGTCGTTCTGGCTGCACAGGCACCAGGAGCTGGGGCTGAACCGGGCCAGCCGGCCGCCCGGGTCGATCTCCCGGAACAGCCACTCCTGCTCCTCACCGGTCAGCGAGGGGGCCTGCAGGATGCCGTGGTTCGCGGCGAGCACGGAGGCGGCCTCGCGGATCGCCGGCTCGATCCCGGCCCCCCGGTAGAGCTCCATCGTGCGGACGTTGTTGCCTCGGCCACGCGGGTGACGCGAGGTGTCGGCGTGCTTCTCGACGAGCAGGTGTCTGACACCCAGTCGGCCCAGGAAGAGTGAGGCCGACAGCCCGACCAGCGAGCCGCCGACGATCAGGACCGGTACCCGGTCGTCAACCTTCGGATTCATCAATTGCTCCAGCCTGTACGGGGGTTCGCGGCCCGGCTGCGGGGCTCGGCGCCGCCCTCGGCGGGGCCTGCGCGCGCATCGGCCCCGCTCTTGCATCCCCCGTGGCGGGTGCCTTCTGCCGCCTCTTCGCTCGGATGGCCCGCATATCTCGCGCCACTCGTGGGGTCCGCGCACGATCGACCTCAGGCCTGGCCCCCACCCGCCCGGGCCGACCGCCACCGCACCGCCCTCCCCCGCCGGGGCCCGTCCGGACCGAAGCCGCCCGGCGCGCCCCGACGCGGACAGCCCCGAAGCAAGAAAGTGGATCATGACGACTCTGTCCGAACCGCAGGCCGAGCAGCACGCCGAGTCCCACACCCGGCTCCGCGTGATGCTGATGCTGGAGATCAAGGACGGCGCCCAGCAGCGCTTCCTCGACGTGTACGAGAAGCTGCGTCACCAGGTGGCCTCGGTCCCCGGCCACGTCAGCGACCAGCTCTGCCAGTCGATCAACGACCCGAGGCAGTGGCTCATCACCAGCGAGTGGAAGGACCAGGAGACCTTCCTGGAGTGGGTGGACAGCCCGGCCCACCGCGAGATGGTCAAGCCGATGCACGGCTGCGTCAGCGACACCTTCCGCTCGCTGCGCTACTCCATCCTCCGGGAGACCTCCGCGGCCGGCGCCACCGGCACCCGCAAGCCGGTGGACGTGCCGCCCGGCCTGCCGCGCACCACGCCCGCCGGACACGTCGGCCCGCCGCAGGCCGCCCCCGGCCCGGACGGGGTGGTCCGGCACGCCCTGACCTTCACCGTCAAGCCCGGCAGCGAGCACGAGGTGGCCCGGATCCTCTCCGGCTACACCTCCCCCAAGGCCGAGGTGGACGAGACCACCCGGCTGCGCCGCACCTCGCTGTTCATGCACGGCAACCGGGTGGTCCGGGCCGTCGAGGTGATCGGCAGCCTGGGCGACGCGCTGCGCCACGTGGCGATGCAGCCCGAGGTCCGGGCGGTCGAGGAGGCGATCAACCCGTACCTGGAGGAGGCCCGCCAGCTGGGCGACCCGCAGGCGGCCCGCGCCTTCTTCGCCCGGGCGGCGCTGCCCGCCGAGCACCAGGCGATCGCCAGTTCCCCGGCCTCCGGCCGGCTGCACCGGCACGCCGTGCTCTACCCGGTCAAGCCGGGCAACGGCGCGGCGGTGGCCGCTCTGCTCGCCGAGCACGACAACCTGGCCACCGCCGACCCGACCGGCCCGCTCGCGGCGAGCACCGTCTTCCACCGGGACGACGTCGTGGTCCGCCTGGTGGACCTGCGGGTACCGGCCGAGGCCGAACCGGCCGCCGCCCTCGGCGTGGCCGGCGAGCGCGAGGCCGCCGTCCTCGGCCGCCTGCTCGACCTCGGCTCCGAGAGCGACCTGCGCACCGTCGCCGGCCTGAGCGCCCTCCTCGCCGCCCGCGCCATGAGCCCGGTCACCGACCGCAGTTCACAGCTCACCTGACCGACCATCGGCCCTCCGCCGGCACCGACACCCGAAGGAAGAAACCATGTCCACGCAGTACCCACGGATCGTGCACGTCGACGAGGCACCGGAGAACCGCCGGCGCGGCGGCGACCTGCGCGCCATCCTCACCCCGACCACCTGCGGCGCCACCAGCGGTTTCATGGGCCTGGCCATCGTGCAGCCGGGCGAGCGGATCGGCGAGCACTACCACCCGTACTCCGAGGAGTTCGTCTTCGTGGTCTCCGGCGACCTGGAGGTGGACCTGGACGGGGAGACCCGCCTGCTGAAGCCCGACCAGGGCCTGATGATCCCGATCGACATGCGCCACCGCTTCCGCAACGTCGGCGACACCGAGGCCCGGATGGTCTTCCACCTCGGCCCGCTGGCGCCCCGCCCCGAGCTCGGCCACGTCGACACCGAGGAAACCGACGGAGCCGTGACCTCCGGTCCGCCGGAACACGCCAAGGTGGCTTCGTGACACGGCGGGTCGCCGTCACCGGGATCGGTGTGGTCGCGCCGGGCGGCGTGGGCGTACCGGCCTTCTGGCAACTGCTCACCTCCGGCCGGACGGCGACCAGGGGCATCACGCTCTTCGACCCCACCGGGTTCCGGTCCCGGATCGCCGCCGAGTGCGATTTCGACCCGGCGGCGCACGGCCTGAGCCCCGACGAGGTCCAACGGGCCGATCGTTACGTGCAGTTCGCGATGGTGGCGGCGGACGAGGCGCTCGCCGACGCGGGCCTGGACCTGGCGTCGGAGGATCCGTGGCGGATCGGCGTCTCACTCGGCACCGCCGTCGGCGGCACCACCCGGCTGGAGCACGACTACGCCCTGGTGAGCGCCGGCGGCGCACGCTGGGACGTGGACCACCGGCGGGCCGAGCCGCAGCTGCACCGCGCCTTCGCACCCAGCACGCTGGCCTCCGCGGTCGCCGAGCGCACCGGTGCGCACGGCCCGGTGCAGACCATCTCCACCGGCTGCACCTCCGGGCTGGACGCGATCGGCTACGCCTTCCAGGCGGTCGAGGAGGGGCGCGCCGACATCTGCATCGCCGGCGCCTCCGACTCGCCGATCTCACCGATCACCGTCGCCTGCTTCGACGCCATCAAAGCTACCAGCGAGCGCAACGACGACCCGGAGCACGCCTCCCGCCCCTTCGACGCCCACCGGGACGGCTTCGTGCTCGGCGAGGGCGGCGCCGTCCTGGTGCTGGAGGAGCTGGAGCACGCCCGGCGGCGCGGCGCCCGGATCTACGGCGAGATCGGCGGCTTCGCCACCTTCGGCAACGCCTACCACATGACCGGCCTCACCCAGGAGGGGCTGGAGATGTCCCGGGCGATCGACGAGGCGCTCGCCCACGCCCGGGTGAACCGCACCGACGTCGACTACGTCAACGCGCACGGCTCGGGCACCAAGCAGAACGACCGGCACGAGACGGCGGCCGTCAAGCGCTCGCTGGGCGAGCACGCGTACGAGACGCCGATGAGCTCGATCAAGTCGATGGTCGGGCACTCGCTCGGCGCGATCGGCGCGATCGAGGTGGTCGCCTGCACCCTCGCACTCGCCCACGGCGTGGTACCGCCGACCGCCAACTACGAGACTCCGGACCCGGAGTGCGACCTCGACTACGTGCCGCGCACCGCGCGCGAGCTGCCGCTCCGTCACATTCTGTCGGTCGGCAGCGGATTCGGCGGATTCCAGTCCGCCGTCGTGCTCAACAGAACGGGGTGAGATCCATGACGTCACGTCAGCAGGGCCGCCGGGCGGTGGTCACCGGCCTCGGCGTGGTCGCGCCGAACGGCGTGGGGGCCGACGCCTTCTGGAAGGCCACCAGGCAGGGCGTGAGCGTCCTCGACCGGATATCCCGCGAGGGCTGCGCGGACCTTCCGCTGCGCATCGCGGGCCAGGTACGGGACTTCGATCCGAGGTCCGCGATCGACAGCCGCTACCTGGTACAGACCGACCGCTTCACGCACTACGCGATGGCCGCCGCCGACCTGGCGGTGGCGGACGCCGGGTTCGTTCCCGATCCCGACCGGCCGTTCGGGGTGGGCGTGGTGACCGCGGCCGGCTCCGGCGGCGGCGAGTTCGGGCAGCGCGAGTTGCAGCAACTCTGGGGACAGGGACCGCAGTTCGTCGGGCCCTACCAGTCCATCGCCTGGTTCTACGCGGCCAGCACCGGCCAGGTCTCGATCCGCGGCGGCTACAAGGGCCCGTGCGGGGTGGTCGCCAGCGACGAGGCCGGCGGCCTGGACGCCCTCGCACACGCCGCCCGGTCCATCATGCGCGGCACCGACGCCGTGGTGGCCGGGGCGGCCGAGGCCCCGCTGGCGCCCTACTCGATGGTCTGCCAGCTCGGCTATCCCGAGCTCAGCCTCGCCGACCGGCCGGACCGGGCCTACCTCCCGTTCTCCGCCGAGGCGAACGGCTTCGCCCCCGCCGAGGGCGGCGCGATGCTGCTGCTGGAGGACGAGGAGACGGCCCGCCGGCGCGGTGCCACCGTCCGCGCGTACCTGGCCGGGCACGGCGCGACCTTCACCGGCGCCTCCCGCTGGGAGGAGTCCCGCGAAGGGCTGGCCAACGCCGTCCGGATCGCGCTCGACCAGGCCCGGATCGCCCCGGAGGAGGTCGACGTGGTCTTCGCCGACGCCCTCGGCGTCCCGGCCGCCGACCGCGCCGAGGCACTCGCCCTGGCCGACGCCCTCGGCCCGTACGCCGAGCGGGTACCGGTGACCGCGCCGAAGGCCGGCACCGGACGGGCCTACTGCGGCGCCCCGCTGCTGGACACCGCCGCCGCGGTGCTCGCCATGGAGGACGGCGTGGTGCCGCCCACCCCGAACGTCACCGAGGTCTGCCACGACCTCGCCCTGGTGACCGGCCGCGCCCGCCCGGCCGAACTGCGCACCGCACTGGTGCTCAGCCGCGGGCTGATGGGCTCCAACGCCGCACTGGTGCTCCGGCGCGGCGACCAGGCCTGACCGAACCACTGCTTTCGCAACGAACTGAAGGGAACATCCCGTGAGCAACACACTCAGCCACCCCGAGTTGGCCGCGCTGATCCAGGCCCGGGCCGGCGTGGTGATCGACCCGCTCGACCTGGAGCGCCCCGGCGCCAGCTTCGACGACTTCGGCGTGGACTCCCTCGGTCTGCTCGGCGTGGTCGGCGAGCTGGAGAACCGGCACGGCGTGAAGGTCACCAACGGAGCGGAGTCGGCGAAGACGCCGGCCGAGTTCCTCGACCTGGTGAACTCCTCGTTCGCCACGAAGGCCGGTGCCTGAGATGCCCGGACACACGGACAACGAGATCGTCATCGCCGCGCCGCTCGACCTGGTCTGGGAGATCACCAACGACCTGGAGAACTGGCCGCAGCTGTTCAGCGAGTACGCCTCGGTCGAGGTGCTGGAGCGCGACGGCGACAGTGTGCGCTTCCGGCTCACCATGCACCCCGACGAGAACGGCCAGATCTGGAGCTGGGTCTCCGAGCGCACCACCGACCGGGCCTCGCTCGCGGTGCGCGCCCGCCGGGTCGAGCCCGGCCCGTTCGAGTTCATGGACATCCGTTGGGAGTACGCGGAGGTCCCGGCCGGCACGAAGATGCGCTGGGTCCAGGACTTCGCGATGAAGCCCACCGCGCCGGTCGACGACGACGGCATGGTGAACCACATCAACCGCAACTCGCGCGTCCAGATGCAGCTGATCCGCGAGAAGGTCGAGAAGCAGGCGGGGGAGGTCTGAGCCGGATGCACCGCGCACTGATCGTCGCCCGGATGAAGCCGGACGCCGCCCACGGCATCGCCGAGGTGTTCGCCGAGTCCGACCGGGGCGAGCTGCCGGACCTGATCGGCGTCACGGGGCGCAGCCTCTTCCAGTTCGGCGACGTCTACCTGCACCTGATCGAGGCGGACCGACCGCCGGGCCCGGCGGTCGCCAAGGTGGTCGGGCACCCGGAGTTCCGGGACGTCAGCGACCGCCTCACCGCCTACGTCCAGGCCTACGACCCGGCCACCTGGCGGGGGCCCAAGGACGCCATGGCGCACGAGTTCTACCGGTGGGAGCGCGGCGGCGCGGGCTGACCGCGCCACCCACCGCAGCGGGCCGCCCCCCCGGCGCAGGTCGGGGGGCGGCCCGCTGCGCACGGGCGGCGGCGCGCCGGCCCGTGCGCAGGCACCGTCAGGGGCACTGCCTCCAGGCGAGGTGGTAGGTGGTGTTGATGCTGCCGTCGGTGGAGTCCATGGTCATGAAGCTGGTGGTCCGGTTCGGGTCCGAGGTGCCGGCGCTGACCCGGAGTTCGGTGTTGATGTTGAAGTTGCGGAGCTCGCCGCAGGGCGCCCAGACCAGGGCCGCCACGGCGACGCTGTCGGTCGCCTGCCAGCTGTCGTCGACCGCCCCGGTGAACCGGTGGCTGAGCTTGGTGGTCTGGGGCGAGCCCTGGAAGTAGTAGTTCGCCTGCTGCACGGCGCTCGCCCCCTTCTCCAGGTGCGCGTAGCCCCGGTAGTCGGCGGCGGCGATCGCGTAGGTGAAGCCCTGCGGGACGTGGACGTTCAGGTTGAGCTGACAGTTCTTCCGGAAGTCGGTGGGCTTGGAGCCGACGCCCACCTGGGCGATGTAGTCGCTGTAGGTGACGGTGAAGGCCGTGTTGTCCGGGGAGACGGCGATGGCGGCCGTGCCGGCCGGGCAGCCGGATCCGTTGACGGTGGCCACGTCGATGACGATCTTGTCCGGCGGCGGCGTGGTCCAGCTGGTCGAGGCGGATCCACCGCCGACACCGGTGAGCGAGGAGCCGAGCAGCGCTGCCGCCGCACCCCCGAGGGCCATCATGCGTACAGTCACGGGCGTTTCCTTCCGTCGGCCCGCCGGTACCAGGCCGCGCACCCCCACGTGCGAGCCATCCAGCGGGTTGTCGAGTACATGTCACCACCGCGAGACCGGTGCGGCCAGGGGCGCGGACCGGCGCATCACGAAGCGCCGGGGCGGACCGGCCGGCGCCGGGCGGGCACACCGGTGGGCGGTGCCCGCCCGTGCGGTACTCCGCTCGACTGTACGGAGCGCACGCCGCACCGCACGGCTCCCGAGGGCGGCCAACCGGTGCGCATACGTTGTGCCGCAACGGAGGTGACCCATGACCAACAGCCGACGCGACATCAACTCCCTGAGCCCCGCCGAGCTGGACGACTACATCCACGCCCTCGGGATCCTGCGCGCGCGGTCCGCGGCAGACCCGTCGGACGTGACCGGCTACGACTTCCAGGCCGCACTGCACAACGGCGGTATCGACAGCGCCGGTCGCAACGTAGGCCCGTGCGAGCACGGCACCGACCAGTTCCTGCCGTGGCACCGGTCGCACCTGTACCACTTCGAGAAGCTCCTGCAGGAATCCGACCCACCGCGGACGTCGAACGTCACGCTGCCGTACTGGGACTGGCTGCACCCGCAGGCGAACGGGAAGTTCCCGCCCGCGTTCTCGCTGCCCGAGCTCGTCCTGGACCGCAACCCCGACCCGGTGGAGCTGCCGCCCAACACCCTGGAGATCGTCACGACCGAGACCGACCAGGGCTTGTTCGGCGGCTTTCCGTCGGCTCACCCGGGGGCCGACCACGGGCGCCTCGAGAACGGGCCGCACAACTTCATGCACTCCAACTTCATCGGCGGCCTGATGGCGGACGCGTCGCAGGCGGCGCTGGACCCGATCTACTTCAGCTTCCACGCCTTCATCGACCTGCTCTGGGCCGAATGGCAGCGGCGCAACGGATCGCCTCCCCTCACCTCGCCCGACCACAATCTTCGCGGCTTCGACGCCCAGACCAAGCACAAGACCGCGGACTTCGCCGACACCGTGGCCCTGGGTTATGACTACGAGTACACGGACCGGCTCAAGGCGGACTTCGCGGTGGAGACCCCGCAGCCGGTCATCCGCCAGCTGCTGGCGACGGAGCCGTTGCGCCTGGTTTCCGCGCCGAACCTCACGGCTTCGCTGCGCAGCAACTCCCGGGCCGAGTTCAGCCTCGCGGCCCCGCCCGCCGAGGCCCGCAAGGTCATGGTTCGGCTCGACGACCTGAAGGTCCCGGTGGCCGGCAGCTACGTGCTGCGCGCCTACGTCCACCCCTCCGACGTCGAGTTCCGTGCCGACGACCCGGACTTCGCGAGCCGCTACGGTGTCGGCTACGTCGCGATGTGGAAGGCCCACCACATGGCCGGCGGCGACCAGCCGCACTCCCACCCGACCGAGTCCAACGCACGCTTCGACATCACGGCCGTCCTCGACGCGTCAGGCGCCGCCCCCGAGGACCTCGTGCTGACGCTCCAGTACCTCCCGTCGCCCGGCCCCTACGGACAGCCCCAGGAGGCACCCGGGCTGCTCGGGGAGGTCGCCCTGAAGGACGTCCTGATGGAGGTGTACAGCTGAGATGCGCACACCCGTCTTCGAGCTCCACATCCGGCCCATGATCCGGTCCACCGACCGGGTCCACATGGACTTCTTCGCCGACCTATGGGACTACGACGCCGTGGTCGCGAATGCCGACGACATCCTCTCCCGAGTCGACACGGGCGGCGGCATGCCGCCGGATGCGAACGGCGGGCCCTGGCCGGAGGAGTGGGTCGCCGTGTTCCGCCGTTGGCACGAGAGCGGGCACAAGCGCCTCCAGCTCGGCACCGCGACCTTCGCCTTCAGCCACTCCGGCGCCACCAACAACGTCACCGCAACCGGCACCCTTCCTGCCGCCGGATTCCATGGCTGGCTCCAGCTGGAGAACGAGACGGACACCGCGAAGACCTACGTCCTCTACTACGAGGCCCCGGACACGCCCGTCCCCGGCGTGCCGCCCGCACTCGCTCTGAAGGAGCGCTACCCCGACACCGACACCCGCTCCGTGTTCGTGCGGGACAGCACGGGCGTGCAGCAACTGCACTGAGCCGGCACCGATCCGGCCGTACTGCGGCGGCCCCGGGGTGCCCCCCCGGGGCCGCCGCTTCGTCGTGGCCCGGGCCCGGGCTCGGGTGCCCCGGCCGCCCGGATACCGAATCACCCGGATCGCCGGGGCACTCGGGTGAACACGCCCGGGAGTCCACTCGAAGGGCGCACCGCCACGGCGGTGACCGCCGCCCTCCGGTGGCATTGGCCGCCCCGGTGAATGACGGTGGTTCAGGCGCACCCCGCGAGTCCCCTTGCCCGACGACGTGTCGGCAGTCGCGGCCCCGCGCCGGAAGGATCGTCCCCATGCGTTCTGCACGCACGCTGCTCGCCGGAGCGGCCGTCGCCGCCGCACTGACCGTCGCCGCCCCCGCCGCCTACGCGGACGGCTCCGCCGACAAGAACCTCACCTGGCAGGAGAAGCAGGACAAGGCTGCCAGCCCCGACGGGCAGAAGACCTGGGAGGAGAAGCAGGACAAGGGCTCCTCCTCTTCCTCCGGTGAGGAGCACAAGGCCGAGGAGAAGACCCCGCACGGTGGCGTGCACACCGGTGGCGGCGGCCTGGCCCTGTCCGGCGGCGGCCTCGCCTCCGGCGCCGTCCTGCTGCTCGGCGGCCTCGGTGCCGGCGCGCTCGCGCTGCGCCGCGGGCGCCGGACCACCGGCGCCGCGATCTGACCCGGCGCCGCCCCCGCAGCCTCCCCGCCGTGGCCACCGCGCTGAGCGGCGGCCACGGCGGGAGCACGTGCGGCGCCGTGCCCGACCGTGCGGTGCGGGCCGGGCGGCGCTGTCACGGACTCCCCCGCCGGCCGCGGGCCGGCGGCCACCGGTCGCAGCACGACCTGGTGGTCCCGCCGACACCGCCCCGGCCGTCACAGGCCTGACCTAGGAGTGGAACGATGGCCGGTCCGGCCGCTGGAACGTCCCGGTTGCTGCGCGCGGGTATGGGCGCCGCGGCCGTCGGCCTGCTGCTGATCTACAACTCGGTGGACGTGGCCCCCTC
This sequence comes from Kitasatospora sp. NPDC058218, assembly GCF_042882445.1. Classification (NCBI taxonomy): domain Bacteria; kingdom Bacillati; phylum Actinomycetota; class Actinomycetes; order Kitasatosporales; family Streptomycetaceae; genus Kitasatospora; species Kitasatospora sp. NPDC058218. Next base: position 26,095 of record NZ_JBHVWC010000014.1, read on the forward strand.
GTCCGATCCCGGCCCCGGTCAGGCCGCTCCCCCGGCCGCCACCGCGAGCGCGTCCCCCGGTGACGCGGCCCCGGCCGCCGCGGCCGCCAAGCCCACCACGCCGGCGGCACCCGTGCTGAAGAGGGCCAAGCCGACCCGGCTGCGGATTCCGCAGATCGCCGTCGACGCACCGTTCGCCGAGCTGACCGTGAACCCGGCCGGGGAACTCAACGCACCGCCGCCGGACGACAAGAACCTGGTCGGCTGGTACCGCGACGGCGCCGCGCCCGGCGAACGCGGCCCCGCCGTGGTGGCCGGGCACGTGGACACCACCAAGGGCCCGGCGGTCTTCCTGCTGCTCAGCCTGCTCGTCCCCGGCAACAAGGTCGAGGTGCAGCGGGCCGACGGTACGGTCGCCGTCTTCTCGGTGGACTCGGTGGAGACCTTCGCCAAGAACGCCTTCCCCGACCAGCGGGTGTACGGGAAGACGGCGGACTCCCAACTGCGGCTGATCACCTGCGGCGGCGTCTACGACAAGAAGCGCAAGGACTACCTGGACAACGTGGTGGTCTTCGCGCACCTGGAGTCCTCGCGCAAGGCCTGAGCCCGGACACCGACGACCGCCGGCCCCCGTCGCGGGGGCCGGCGGTCGTTCGTCGCGGCGCAGCGGTCAGCCACGCACGGTGGCCTCGAACGCGTGCAGGTACGGATTGACCGGGCGGACGTCGGCCACGTCCAGGCCGGCCTCCGTCATCAGCCGCACCAGGCTCTCCTTGGAGTGCTTCGCACCGCCGACGTTGAGCAGCAGCATCAGGTCCATCGCGGTGGTGAAGCGCATCGACGGGCTGTCGTCGACCAGGTTCTCGACCACGACGACGCGGGCGCCCGGGCGGGCCGCCAGGACCACGTTGGCGAGGGTGCGACGGGTGCTCTCGTCGTCCCACTCCAGGATGTTCTTGATGATGTAGAGGTCGGCGTGGACGGGGATGTCCACCCGGCAGTCGCCGGGGACCAGGCGGGCCCGGGCCGAGAAGTCACCGCCGTCCCGGAGCCGGGGGTCGGCGCCGGCGACCACCTTGGGCAGGTCGAGCAGGGTGCCGTGCAGCGCCGGGTGCTTCTCCAGCAGGCTCGCCAGCACATGGCCCTGGCCGCCGCCGATGTCGACCACCGAGTCGATGCCGGTGAGGTCGAGGTACTCGGCGAAGTCCGCGGCGGACTGCCGGCTGGAGGTGGTCATCGCCTTGTCGAAGACCTTGGCCGAGTCTCCCCCCTCGCTGTGCAGGTAGTCGAAGAACTCCTTGCCGAACAGCTCGGGGAAGACGTTGCGGCCGGAGCGGACGGCCTCGTCCAGCTTCGGCCAGGCCTCCCACGTCCACGGCTCGGTGCACCAGAGGGAGATGTAGCGCAGGCTGTTGGGGGCGTCCTCGCGCAGCAGGCGGGACATCTCGGTGTGCTCGAAACGGTCGTCGCCCGTCTCGTGGAAGATGCCGTAGCAGGTGAGGGCACGCATCAGCCGGCGCAGCGGCTTGGGCTCGGTGTCGAGCGCGGCCGCGAGGTCGGTGACGGTGGTCGGGGTGTCGCCGAGCGCGTCGGCGACACCGAGCCGGGCGGCCGCGCGGACGGCGGCGGCGCAGGCGGCGCCGAAGACGAGCTCCCGCAGGCGCATCGCGGCCTGCGGGGTGGTGGCGGGTGCGGTGGTCATGTGCCGTCTTTCTGCAGGTGGGAGGTGGGGCCAGGGTGTTCGGGGCTGCGATGTTCGGGGCTTCGGTGTTCGGGGGCCGGGGCCCCGGGCCGGTCAGGTGCCGGGGTGCCCGGGGCCGCGGGTGGTGTCGCGGCTCAGCAGTGGCCGGCCGGCTCGGAGACCGCGCACTGGTTGCGCGCGAAGGAGTTGTCCGTGCCGGTGTCGCGGTCGGCGAGGTCGGCCGGGCCGTTGCCGACCACGTGGTTGCCGGCGACGGTGTTGCGGGCGTTGGCCACGCCGACCACGCTGCGGAAGAGCACGATGCCGCCGGACATCGGCGAGGCGCCGACGTTGTCGGTGACCTCGTTCTCCGTCACCGTGGTGTCCTCCGCGCCGGTGAGCAGGATGCCGGTGCCCTGGATGGCGTCGAGGCGGGGGTTGGGCGGGCAGTACCTGTTGTTGGCGACGACCCGGTTGCGGCTGACGGTCAGTGCCCCGGCCCGGGGGACCCCCTCGTCGCCGACGATGAAGACGCCGCCGCAGTTGCCGTGGATCTCGTTCGACTCCACGCTCAGGTCGCGCAGGCGGCGGACGGTGACGCCGATCCGGTTGTCGGTGAGCAGGTTGCCGCTGACCACCGTGCCGTCGGTGGTGACGGCGCCGCCCTCGCTGTCCACGGAGTTGGCGAGGAAGACGCCGGACTGGCCGTTGCGGGTCGACTCGTTGCCGGTGATCACGGCCCGGGTGGACTTCTCCTGGCTGATGCCCTGCTGACCGTTGTCGTGGACGTAGGTGGCGCGCACCGTCATGCCGTCGGTGCCGGAGGCGTTGATGCCGTTCTTGCGGAAGCCGGTGACGGCGAGGGCCTCGATCGTCACGTCGGTGAGCGGGGCGCCGTCGGCCCCGACGACGCAGAGGCCGTGTCCGGCGGTGGCGCAGGCGCCGCCGTCGGCGGCGTCGCCGGGGGCGATCACGCTGTCCGGGCCGGCGCCGCGCAGGGTGAGGCCCGGGGTGGTGATCCGGACGCTGCCCAGGTAGGTGCCGGGGAGCAGCTGGACGGTGTCGCCGGGGCGGGCCTCGTCGACGGCCTGCTGAATCGATTCGCCCGGCTGGACGAGGTGCAGGGCCTCGGCGGCGTGCGCCGGGGGTGCCGCGCCGAGTGCGGTCAGGGCGGTGGTGAGGGCGGTCGTGGCGGCGGCGGTGGCCGCGGCGAGGTGGTGGACCCGTCGCGTGGGCATCAGTGGTGACCTGCTTTCTTGCGCGCTCGCGGGGACGCCGGCGCGGTGACACGGAGTGTGCGGGGGATGACGGCCGGTGGGTGTCGGCCGAACCGACGCTATGGGCGCGCGAGGGGCCTCGCCACCAGGGCTGGGCTGCGGGACTGACGGGGCGTCGGCCAGGTGGCGGGCCCGTCGGCGTGGCGCGGGGGCGGGCCGGGACGGGCGCGGGGGCCGCGGGCTCCCCGAGTCGGTGCCGGGCAGCACGACGGCGCACCCGACCGCGAGGGTGCGGTCGGGTGCGCCTGGGTTCGGTGGGACGGGGCCGGTGGCCCGGGTGGTGGTCGGCTGCTCCGGCGGCGGCCGGCGGGCCCTCGTGGCGGTCGGCGGGCCTGAGCCGTGGTCAGGTGCGCCGGGGCCGGTCGAGCGCGCCGGAGGAACGGCCGGGCGGGCCGGGGTGGGTGGCCGGGCCGACCGGCCGGTGGTGAGGCGTCAGAGGCGGACGGGCAGCGTGGCCAGGTGCCAGGCGGCCGGGTTGGGCCCGCGCTCGATCGCCTCGGGGGTGACGGCGAGCTCCAGGTCGGGGAAGGTGCGCAGCAGGGCGCCGAAGGCGACGACGGCCTCCTCATGGGCGAGCGCGGCGCCGATGCAGCGGTGGGCCCCGTAGCCGAAGCCGAGGTGGGCATCGTGGTGCGGCGCGGCGGCCCGGCAGACGTCGAGGCGCTCGGGCTCCTCGAAGACCCTGGGGTCGTGGTTGGCCCCGGCGAGGATCGGCATCACGGCCTCGCCCTTGCGGATGAGCGTGCCGGCCAGCACGACGTCCTCCGTGGCGTAGCGCGGCAGCGCGCCGAGCGTGGGGCCGCACCAGCGCATCAGCTCGTCGACAGCGGCGGGCAGCAGGTCCGGGTCGGCGCGGAGCCGGGCCAGTTGCTCGGGGTGGCCGAGCAGGGCGGCCGTCCCGTTGCCGATCAGGGTGGCGGTGATCTCGTGGCCGGCCACGATGAGGTTGAGGATCAGCGAGACGGTCTCCACCGGGTCGAGGGTGGCGCCCTCGGCGGCGGCGAGCCGGGAGACCAGGTCGTCGCCGGGCTCGGCACGGCGGCGGTCGATCAGCTCACGGGCTGCGGCGATCATGGCGCGCAGCGCGTCGTCCAGCCCGGGCCCGGCGCCCCGGCCGAGGTAGGAACTCCACGTACGCCACTGCGGCCGGTCGCTCTCGGGAATGCCGAGCAGCTCGCAGATGACGGTGACCGGCAGCGGATAGGCGAAGTGGGCGATCAGGTCGACCACGCCGTCCTCGTCCGCGTGCTCGCGCAGGCCGAGGGCGTGCTCCTCTGCGAGCTGCTCGATCCGCGGGCGCAGCCGCCCGACGGTGCCGGCGGTGAAGGAGGGGTGGACCAGGCCGCGCAGCCGGCGGTGCTCGGCGCCGTCCGCGTCGAAGACGCCGGCGCGCAGGTACTCCTCGCACTCGGGCGGCAGCCCGCGGGCCTGCCAGACCTGCTCGGTGCGGTGGCCCGGGGCGGCGCCGGGCACGTTGGCGGCGTCGTTGACGAAACGCGGATCGGCGAGGACGGTGCGGACGTCCTCGTAGCGGGTGGCGATCCAGACCGGCTCGACCCCGGGGATGGTGCCGCGGGCGAGCGGGGCGCGCTCACGGATCCGGGAGAAGGTCGCGAAAGGGTCCCGCACCAGGTGTGCGGCGCGCAGGTCGACCGTCTCCACGGGCTCGGCGGTGGTCATGACTGCCTCCACTGGGTTGCTGATCCATCACGGATCGTGACCCACCCTGGACCGTCCGGTCTAGCGTTCGAGTCCCGGATTCACTCGATCGGGGACGAAAGAGGCCTGCTCCGGGCGCGCCGTGCGTGCACGAAACTGGGACCGTGCCGCCTGGGCACCGGCCCCACCGGCCCGCGTGGCATGCTCGGGGCCATGAACACCGCCGTCGCCGCGCCGCCCGCCGCGGCCGTACCGCCCGCCGCCCCCGCCCGCAACCCGATCGGCGCCCACGTTCCGGTGGCCGCCCGCGGACTGGCCGGTACGGGGCTGGCGTACGCACGGCGGGTCGGTGCCGAGACGGTCCAGGTGTTCGTCGCCAACCCGCGCGGCTGGGCCACTCCCCCGGGCAACCCCGCGCAGGACGAGGAGTTCCGCACCGCCTGCGCCGAGCAGGGCATCCCGGCGTACGTGCACGCGCCGTACCTGATCAACTTCGGCTCGGACAACGCGGCGACCCGCGAGCGCTCGGCCGCCTCGCTGCGGCACTCCCTGCTGCGCGGCCACGCGATCGGCGCCGCCGGAGTGGTGCTGCACACCGGTTCGGCGGTCGGGACGGCCCCGGGCGGCGGCTCGCGACGGGCCGAGGCGATGGCCCAGGTCCGCGCGGACGTCCGGCCGCTGCTGGACGAGCTGGACGCGCTCGGCGACGGCGCGCCCCTACTGCTGCTGGAGCCGACGGCCGGCCAGGGCAGCTCGCTCTGCTCACGGATGGAGGACCTGGCCGCGTACCTGGACGCGCTGGACGCTCACCCGATGGTCGGGGTCTGCCTGGACACCTGCCACGCCTTCGCGGCCGGCCACGACCTGGCGGTGCCGGGCGGGGTCGGCGCGGCGCTGGACGCGCTGGTCGCGGCCGCCGGGCCGGACCGGCTGCGGCTGATCCACGCCAACGACTCCGAGGACGCGGTCGGCGCTCGCAAGGACCGGCACGCCAACATCGGCGCCGGGCTGATCGGGGCGGAGCCGTTCCGCGAGCTGTTCGAGCACCCCGCGACGGCGGGCGTCCCCCTGGTGGTGGAGACCCCGGACCGCAAGCACGGCGGCGACGGCACCGGGCACGCGATGGACATCGCGCTGCTGAAGGAGCTGCGCGAGCGGGCCGCCGTACCCGCGCGGGCCCTGTCCGGCTGAGCTCGCCGGGTCGGCGCACGGACCGCACCCGCCCGGTCGACCCGGGCTGCCGGGTCGCGGGGGCGGTGGGAGTCTGGAACGACTGACGCCCGAGGCCCCTGGGGGTTTCCGAATGAGCCCGACCCGGAATCTGGCTGCGCTGCCGTGCGGCCGCCGCAGCAAGTGGGTGGTCCTGGCGCTGTGGCTGGTGCTGCTGGTGGTGGCCGGACCGCTGGCCGGAAAGCTCACCGACGCCGAGGACAACCAGGCCTCCAGCTGGCTGCCGGGCAATGCGGAGTCCACCCAGGTGCTGACCGAACAGCGCGCCTTCCAACCGGTGGACACCGCGCAGGCCGTGGTGGTGTACCAACGCGACGGCGGGATCACCCCCGCCGACCGGGTGGAGGCCGCCCGCGACGCGATGGCCTTCGCGACCGCCCCGCACGTCCTGGGGCCGGTGGTCGGGCCGGTGCTCTCCGCCGACGGCCAGGCGATGCAGACGATCGTGCCGGTCGACATCGGCACCGGCGGCTGGCAGGACCTGCGCCCCGCGGTGGACAGCATGCGCGCGACCGCCGCCGACGACAGCCTGGGCATGACCACCCACGTCACCGGCCCGGCCGGGGTCGGCGCCGACCAGGCCGAGGCCTTCGCGGGCATCGACGGCACCCTGCTGGCGGCCACCATCAGCGTGGTGATCGTCCTGCTGCTGCTCACCTACCGCAGCCCGGTGCTCTGGGCGCTGCCGCTGATCTCCGCGGCGGGCGCGCTCGTCGTCGCCCAGGCCGTGATCTACCTGCTCGCCGAGCACACCGGGCTCACCGTCAACGCGCAGAGCGCCGGCATCCTGATCGTGCTGGTCCTCGGCGCGGGAACGGACTACGCGCTGCTGCTCACCGCCCGCTACCGGGAGGAGCTGAGACGGCACGAGGACCGGCACGAGGCGATGGCGTTCGCGCTGCACCGCGCCGGGCCGGCGATCCTGGCCTCCTCGGCCACCGTGGTCGCCTCGATGCTCTGCCTGCTGGTCGCCGAGATGAACTCCACCAGCGGTCTCGGCCCGGTCTGCGCGATCGGCGTCCTGGTGGCCCTGGCCGCGATGCTGACGCTGCTGCCGGCCCTGCTGGTGGTCGTCGGCCGGTGGGTGTTCTGGCCGGTCAAGCCCGCGTTCGGGACGCCGGAGCCCACCAGGACCGGCCGGTGGGCTCATGTCGGCACCTGGATCGCCCGCCGTCCGCGCAAGGTGTGGATCGGCACCGCACTGGCCCTGGGGGCCTGCTGCATCGGGCTGGTCTCGCTGAACGCCACCGGCCTGAGCACCGCGGGCTCCTTCACCGGGACGCCGGACTCGGTGGTCGGCCAACAGGTGCTGGAGCAGCACTTCCCCGGCGGCACCGGCGCTCCGCTGACCGTCATCAGTACGGCGGGCGAGGCGGGTACCGTCCGCGCGGTGGCGCAGGCGACACCCGGTATCGCCGGGACGTCCGCACCGACCACGAACGAGGGTCAGGCGCTGTTCCAGGCCACGCTCGCCGATCCGCCGGACAGCCAGGCCGCCAAGGACACCGTGGACCGGGTGCGGGCCGCCGTGCACGCGGTGCCGAACGCCGACGCCAAGGTGGGCGGGAGCACGGCGGTGATCCTGGACGCCGGGCGGGCTGCCGCGAACGACAACCGGACGATCATCCCGCTGGTGCTCGGCGTGGTGCTGCTGATCCTGGCGGTGCTGCTGCGGGCGGTCACCGCGCCGCTGGTGCTGATCGCCACCGTGGTGCTGTCGTACGCGGCGGCGCTCGGGATCAGCGCGTTCTTCTTCGAGCACGTCTTCCACTTCGAGGGCCAGGACAACGCGTTCCCGCTGTTCGTCTTCGTCTTCCTGGTCGCGCTCGGCATCGACTACAACATCTTCCTGATGACCCGGGTGCGGGAGGAGTCGGCGCACCTCGGCACCCGGCAGGGGACGGTGGCCGGGCTGGCCGCGACCGGTGGGGTGATCACCTCCGCCGGGCTGATCCTGGCCAGCACCTTCGCGGTGCTCGGGACGCTGCCGGTGGTGGGGTTCGCCGAGATCGGCTTCGCGGTGGCGCTCGGGGTGCTGCTGGACACGCTGGTGGTGCGTTCGGTGCTGGTCACCGCACTGACCATGGATCTGGACCGGCACATGTGGTGGCCGGGGAAGTTGTCCAGGCAAGTTCGCCAGCCGGAGAGCGAGTTGGACAGACAGCTTTAAGTTACCGTCGAGTTCATACGGTTATCGTCGAACGTCTTGCCGGGCGTGGCCGGGGCCGCGTTGACTGCGCACATGCCAACTCCCACCGCCCTTCGCCGCGGCTCGCGACTGGCCGCCGCCTGTGCCGTCGCCGCCGCCCTGCTCGCCCCCTGCGCCACCGCCCGGGCGGCGACGCCCCCGGCCACGACCGCCGCGCCGACGGTCGCGCCGCTCGACGTGCTGACGTACAACGTCTTCCTGATGAGCAAGAACCTCTACCCCAACTGGGGCCAGGACTACCGGGCGAAGGCCATCGCCGCCGCCGACGTCTTCCAGGGCCACGACGTGGTCGTGCTCCAGGAGGCCTTCGACAACGCCGCGTCCGACCTGCTCACCTCGCAGGCCTCGGCCGCGTACCCGTACCACACGCCCGTGGTCGGCCGCTCGACCGGCGGCTGGGACGCCACCGGCGGCAGCTTCAGCTCGACCACCCCGGAGGACGGCGGGGTGACGCTGCTGAGCAAGTGGCCGATCCTGCGCAAGGAGCAGTACGTCTTCAAGGACGCCTGCGGCAGTGACTGGTGGTCGAACAAGGGCTTCGTCTACGCGGTGCTGAACGTCAACGGCCTGCGCACCCACGTCATCGGCACGCACCTGCAGTCCACCGACACCGGCTGCTCCACCGGGCAGCCGGCGGCGGTGCGGGCGGCGCAGCTCAAGACGATGAAGGCGTTCATCGACGGCAAGAACATCCCGGCCGCCGAGCCGGTGCTGATCGCGGGCGACCTCAACATCGACTCGCACGGCAGCGAGTACCCCTCGCTGCTGGCCAACGCGAACGTGGCGCCCGCCGACACCCGCGACGGCTGGGCGAACTCCTTCGACACGGTCGACAACTCGATTGCCGCCTACCGTTACCCCGGTGAGCCCAAGGAGGACCTGGACTACGTCCTCTACCGGGCCGACCACGCGCGGCCGGCGAGCTACACCAACACGGTGGTCCGCGCCCACAGCACGCCGTGGACGGTGAGCAGTTGGGGCACGAGTTACACCTACAACGACCTCTCCGACCACTACCCGCTGACGGCCCGGTAGGTCGGTCGGTCCGTTCCGTTCTGGTCCGGCGGGCGGGCTGCCTGTCGGTCCGCCCGTGCCCGGCCGGCGCCCGCCGGTACTCCGGGGGCGCCGGCCGGGGGCGGGTTCGATGGCGGGTCGGCGGCGGGTCCGTCGGCGGTTAGACAGCCGTGCAGGCAGCGGCTCAGTCGGTGTCGGTGAAGCGCTGGTACGCGGGAGCGAGCAGCGCCTCCAGCGGGCGACCGCGCACGGTGATGCCGGAGGCGGCCAACTCATCGACCGCCGGGGCCGGTTCGGGCTCGCCATCGGCCGGCGTGACGGGTTGCGGCATGCGGCCCTGCCAGAAGGTGTCGAGACAGTCCGCCAGCGGGCGGTCACCGGGTGCGGGCATGGTGGCGGGTCACTCTCCGATCGCTTCGGCGGACAGGGTGAGCAGCTCTCGCAGCCGCTCGGTGGACAGCTCGGCGAGCCACTGCTCGCCGCCGCCGACCACGGCGTCGGCCAGCGCCCGCTTCGCGGTGATCAGCTCGTCGATCCGCTCCTCGACGGTGCCCACGCAGACCAGCCGCCGGACCTGCACGTCACGGCGCTGGCCGATCCGGTGCGCCCGGTCGGTGGCCTGGTCCTCGACGGCGGGGTTCCACCAACGGTCCAGGTGGATCACCTGATTGGCGGCGGAGAGGTTGAGGCCGGTGCCGCCGGCCTTGAGCGAGAGCAGGAAGACCCTCGGCCCGTCCGGGGCCCGGAACCGCTCGACCAGGTCGTCCCGCCGCCCCCTGGGCACCCCGCCGTGCAGATACAGCACCTCCTCGCCCAGGCGCCCGCTCAGGTACGGCTGGAGCATGGTGCCGAACTCGGCGTACTGGGTGAAGACCAGAGCGCGGTCCCCCTCGGCCAACGCCTCCTCCAGCACCTCGACCAGCCGCTCCACCTTGCCGGAGCGACCGGCCACCGCCGTCCCGTCGTGGAGGAGTTGGGCCGGATGGTTGCACACCTGCTTGAGCCGACCGATCGCCGCCAGCACCGCGCCCTTGCGCTCCACGCCCCGGGTGCCCTGGAGGCGCTGCAGCAGATCGGCGACCACCGCCCGGTAGAGACCGGCCTGTTCGGCGGTGAGGCCGCAGTGGACGGTGAACTCCTGCTTGGCCGGGAGGTCCTGGGCGATCAGCGGGTCGCTCTTGCTCCGGCGGAGCAGGAACGGGCCGCTCAACCGCCGGAGCCGGGCCGCGACCTCGGCGTTGCCGGACTGCTCGACCGGGATCGAGAAACGCTCCTTGAACGACTCCGCGCTGCCGAACAGGCCGGGGTTGGCGAAGTCCAGGACGGCGTGCAGGTCGGCCAGCCGATTCTCCACGGGAGTTCCGGTGAGGGCGATCCGGGGGCCGGAGCGCAGCGACCCGAGCGCCCTGGACTGCCGGGCCGCGGGGTTCTTGACGTGTTGGGCCTCGTCGGCGACGATCCGCCGCCAGCGGATCCGCCGCAGGTCGGCGACGTCCCGCTGGACCAGTCCGTACGTGGTGATCACCAGATCGGCGGACGGGTCGGGCACCGTGCGGTCGCCGCCGTGGTGGACGTGGACGCGCAGACCGGGAGCGAAGCGGGCCGCCTCCCGCTGCCAGTTGCCGACCAGCGACATCGGGCAGACCAGCAGGGTGGGCCCGACCGCGCCGCGCTCCTGCTCCAGGGCGAGCAGGGCGAGGGTCTGGACGGTCTTGCCGAGGCCCATGTCGTCGGCGAGCACGGCACCCAGGCCGAGCCGGCCGAGCGCGTCCAACCAGGCCAACCCCCGGCGCTGGTAAGGACGGAGGGTGCCGGTGAATCCCGTGGGCAGCTCCGGAACCCGGGCCGCGTCACCGGGCCCGCCGGCCAGCAGCTCGCCGATCGGCCCGGCGGCGTGGACGGCCGTGACGGGGAGGCCGTCGACGGTGGCGCGGTCGTCCACCGCCAGCCGCAGCAGTTCGACCGGTGCCATCGTGCCGCTGCCGTGGTCGGCCAGGAACCTTACCGCAGCGGCGAGTTGAGCCTGATCCACCTCGATCCAGCGGCCGCGCAGCCGGACCAGGCCCTGCTGTGCGGCCGCAAGCTCGGCCAACTCCTCCTCGGTGAGGGTCAGTTCGCCGAGCGAGAGCTGCCACTGGAAGGCCAGCACGGCGTCCCGGTCGATCTGCGCGGTGCGCTTGACCGCGCCGGGGGTGGCGACCGGAGCCGCGGTGAGGGCGAGCCCGATCCGGGGGCGCCGCTGCCACCAGGCCGGGAGCAGCACACCGAAGCCGGCCCGGGTGAGCGCGGGCGCCGCCGTGCGCAGGAAGAGCAGAGCGCCGTCGCGGTCGAGGTCGACGCCGGTGGGGCGGGGCGTCAGCAGGGCGGTGCGCAGCGGCGGGTGGATCCGGGCGGCCCGGTCGAGCTCGGCCAGGTAGGCCCCGGCCGGATCGGGGACGGTGCGGGCCAGGGCCGCGTACGCCTCGTCCTCGACCCACAGCGCGGCGGCGGGAACGACCAGGGAGAGCCGGTCGACGGCCTGCACGAGCAGGTCGAGCCGCCAGGAGTCGGCGACGGCGCCGCCGTCGGGGTCGTCCGGGTCCGGGCCGAGCGGTTCGCCGAGGCGGAGGTTCAGCCTGACCGGGCTGTCCGCCGGCCGGGCCGCGTACCAGGCGGCGAGCCGCTCGGGCAGTTCGGCGGGCGGGGCGTCCTGGAGCCGGCCGTCGGCACGGTGGAGCGCGGCGAGCCAGGGCTCGGCGGGTGGTTCGAGGTCCGCGAGCGCGGCCCGGGCCTCGCGGTCGACCAGGGTGTCGAGCAGTTCCGTGGCCAGGTCGACGGCGGAGCGCCCGACCGGGGCGTGCTCGGGGGTGCCCGGCCCGGGGGTGCCCGGCCCGGGCGGGCGCGATTCCGTCGGGTGCGGTTCCGTCGGATGCGACGCCGACGGCGGGAGCGGCCCCGACGGAGGCTGCTCGGCACGGCAGACCGGCGGGCACCCCGCGGCGAGCGCCGCGAGCTCGCGGCGGGCGGCGGCATCGGGAGCGGGCCGCCAGCGCGCGTACCACTCCCCCGACCGCTCCTGCTCCAGCACGGGCAGCAGCCGCCCCCGCCCGACCAACCGCCAGGCGAGGTCGTGGACGGCGGACAGCCAGCGCAGCGAGGCGCCGTACGCGAGCTCGACGGACCCGCCACCGGGGAGCTCGACGGTCGCCCCCGGCCAGTGCGGGTCGTGCAGCGCGCCCAGCAGTTGGGCCGCCTCGGCCGCGTCGAACAGCAGGGTCGGCACCCGCCAGGGGCTCAGCGCGACCCCGCGCGGCGCGGCGCCGACGGGCAGATCGGGCGAGGGGACCGGTCGGCCGCCGAGGGCGGGCAACAGCAGGCCGGTCCAGCGCTCGGCCCCCTGGCCGGCGAGCCAGTCGAGGCCCGGCCCGATCGCCCCCAGCAGGCGGGCGACGTCGCCGGCGGCGCAGGCGTACGGATGGGCGCCGACCCGGAGGCCGTCCACCCGGCCGGCCCCGCCCCCGTCCACCACGCTCCGGTGGGCCGCGGCGCGCCCGGTCCGGTACACCTCGGCGTCCTCCGCCCAGAGGGCGAGGCGGCCGTCGGCTCGCCAGAGCGCGTGCAGGGCGTACATCGGTCAGGGCCTTCCGGAGGCGGTGGGACAGCGGGCTTCCCAGCCTAGCTTCGAGGTCCGACAGGGCGGGCCGGCCGCAGTCGACCCCGGCGGGTGGTGGATCCGGGGCAGTGGATCCGGGGTGGCAGTGGGACCGGGGTGGCAGTGGGTAGCGGCGGGCCCGGGGCGCCGCCGACCAGCGGGTCCGAGGAGGTCTGTCGACATCAAGTATCTTGACGTCGAGATTCATGTCCGGCAGGCTGCTCCCCGAACACCGGGGACCAGCGAGGGGCAGGCCATGGCACAGCACGGGGGCGGACTGCTGGCGCAACTGCGCCGGCCACCGGGCGGGCGGGACGGACGGACCATGCTGCTCGCCCAGTTCCTGGACCGGGCCGGAACGGGGGTGTGGGCCGCGTCCTCGGTGCTGTACTTCACCTTCGTGACGCGGCTGGACGCACAGCAGGTGGGCCTGCTGCTGGGCGTGGCCGCGGTGGCGGGCATCGTCGGCTCCCCACTGGCCGGTCAGCTGGCCGAACGGTTCCCCGTCCGGGGGCTGCTGATCGGGTGCCACCTGCTGCGGATCGGCACGATGGGCCTGCTGCTGGTGTGCAACGGCTTCGCGGCGCTGCTCCCCGTGATGGCGCTCACCTGCCTCGGCGAGCGGGGGGCCAAGACGCTGGAGATGCTCTTCGCCACCCGGGCGACGGGCGACCGGCGGTCCACCTACCAGGCGCTCACCCGCAGCGCGGCCAACGCCGGGTACGCACTGGGCGCCGGCGTCGCCGCGATCGGCCTGGCCGTGGGCACCAGGGACGCCTACCGGGCGCTGGTCCTGAGCAACGCGCTGTCGTTCGCGGTGACCGCCGCCCTGGTGTGGCGCACCCGGGAGCCACATGGCGGCGGACGGGTGGCAGCGCGGGCCGACGCCCCGGGCGCCCCGGAACGCACGCCGGCACCCAGCCCCTGGCGGGACCGCGGCTATCTGCGCTTCGTCCTCCTGGACATCCCGATGAGCCTGGACGATTCGGTGCTCAACGTCGGGCTGCCGCTCTGGCTGGTGAACCACACCTCGGCACCGCACGCCTTCGTGCCCGCCTTCCTGGTGATCAACACCGTGCTGGTGGTGGTGCTCCAGCTGCGGGTCTCCGCACGCGCCGAGGGGCCGCACCGCGCGGCGGCCGCCGTCACCCTGTACGGGGCGGCGATGTCCGCGGGCTGCGTGGTCGTGGCGATCGGCACCGGCGGCGGGGCCTGGACGGCCGCGGCAGCCCTGCTGGTCGCCGCGATGCTGGTCACCGCCGCCGAGTTGATGCGGTCGGTGAGCTCCTGGGAGCTGGCGGTCTCGCTCGCGCCCGAGCGGGCCCGGGCCTCCTACCTGGGGGTGGCCGGCATGGCCCAGTCCGTCCAGAAGTCCGCCGGACCGCTGCTGCTGACCGGCGCGGTGATGGTCGCCGGCCCGGCGGGCTGGCTGACGCTCGGAGCGGCCGTCGCGGGGCTCTCCGTCGTGCAACGCCGCTTCTGCGAGCGGCGGTTGGCGGCGATGGCCGGGCCGGCGACCGGGCCCGCGAACGGGACGGCGACCGGGCCGGCGGGCGAGGCTGTCGGCGCGGCACCGGAACGGCGGTCCTGAGGCCAACCCGGCGGGGAGCACCCGGCGTTCGGAGAGCGGAGCCCCCCGCGGGCCGCGACCCCGAGGGGGCGGTTCAAGCCAACGGCGACGGGAACGATGTCGCCGGGGGTGGTCGAGATGGCGACAGCGAGGGGTGCCGGCCCCGGGCCGGGAAGCGGCCAGGGCGGCGCAGCAGGTGCAGGTCCAGGCGCAGGCGCAGGCAGTCCAGGGGGCAGCCCGGGCAGCAGACCCGGCGGTCCACCCGGCGGCCCGCGCCGACGGGCCGTCCGAGCCTGGCTGGGGCCCTGGGCAGCCGTCCTCGGCGGTGTCGGCACCCTGCTCGCGGGCGTCGCCGCCGTCCTCACCTGGTGGCAGCTGACGGGGGCGTCTCCGGAGCCGGCGCCCTCCGGCGGGCCGCCCGTCGCCTCGGCACCGGCGACGAATGCACCGCCCACGCCGGCACCGGTCACTGCGGCACCGTCGACCGGGACCGGCCGCCCGAGCGACACCCCCGCCGCCTCCCCTCCGGGAGCGGCCTGGGCCGGCACCTGGCGCGGGACCGTCACGCAGGGCCGCCAGAAGTACGTCGTCGTCGTACGGATCCGCGACGCGCAGATCGGCGAGGAGTTCGCGGAGGCGGAGTACTCACCACTCGGCTGCTCCACGGTCTGGCTGCTGACCGAGCGCCTCCCGAAGCGGCTGACCGGCCACGAGAGGGTCACCCGCAACACCGCGACGACGTGTGTGAACGGCGACTTCGTCCTGGAGCTCCGCGGCGACGGAACGATCCTCTTCGACTGGGGCTCGTCGCGAGCCACGGCCGTCCTGGCCCGCGAGTAGCCGGGCGCCCGCCGACCTGAAGGCCCCGGAGCAGCGAGCTCCCGACCTATTGACCGCCCCACCCCAGGACCTTGAGGCGCATGCTCGGCCTGTCGACGTTGTTCTGCACGGAGAGGACCTGGAAGAACGTCGGATACCCTCTCTCGGTCTGCAGGCAGAACCGGTCACCGGGGTTGGGGAGTTCCAGGTCGTGTTGACCGAGCGTGGTCGCGATCTTCCCGCAACGCTCCGGTCCGGGGTCCGGTTCTCCGTCAGGAACCCGGGCGAGTGCCGCATGGTTGTCCGGCCGGATGTACGCCTTGCCCCCGGTGACCCCGGTGATCACCAGGTCCTGGTTGAAGGAGCGTCCGGGCTGCGGGTTGTTCACGTCGAAATCGGCTGCCCCCTCCAGCACGTACTCGCCGTTGTAGGTCACGATCCAGCCCGGATCGTTCGGCACCGACGATCCGGACGTCGGCGCGGCGGCGGTCGTACCCGTGGGCGACGATCCGGCCGAACTCTGACCCGGCGCGGCCGGCACCGTCGCCGTGACCGTGGCGGTCGCCGTGACCGTGGCGGTCACCGTCTCCGTGACGGTCACGGTCGCCGTCCGCGTCGTGGCGGTGGGCGAATTGACGACCGCCGGCAGGCCCAGAAAGCCGAACGCCAGACCGGCCACGCCGGTCAGGGCCGTGACGACGGCGGCGAACTCCGTCCAGGACCGCGGACGGCGCCCGACCCCCGGTGGCCGCTCCGGCATCGGAGGAACGTCTTGACCAGGTGAACTCGCGCCCGACACAGGCATGTTGCTCATCGCTTCCCCCTCGCGTGATTCGGGAACGATGATGGCACCACAGACCCCGACCGCACAGCACCCCTCCGCAGGCTCCACACCGAGCAGCCGCGGCCCGGCGACACCCGCAGACGGCCGCCGGCCGCGCCGCCGAGCACGCCCGCACCGAGCACCCCGCCCGGTCGCCCGTCCCGCTCCTTCGGCCCATCGCCGCCGAAACCCTCCGGAGCAGGACGGCGCGACGACCCGCCAAGACGCCCGTGACCCGTTCGGCGGAGACCCGAATGCCTCATCTGGCAAGCAGCAGAAGCCCTTTGGGCCTACGTTGCCGTTCGAGGGGGATACCGGAGCGAAAGGCGAAGACCCAATGGCAGGAAAGTTCGAGCTGTACACCGACGAGAGCGGCATGCACCGGTTCCGGCTCAAGGCGAGCAACGGGACCGTCGTAGTGACGGGTGACCCGCAGGAGAGCCGGGACGACTGCATCAGGAGCATCGAGTCGATCCGCAAGCTCGCGCCCTACGCGGAGCTCAAGGAGACGGCGGCCCGTCCGGCCTGAGCACGCGGACGCACCGCGCCGCGGGCGGGGTGCGGGCAGGAACGCGGGCCGGTGGCCCAAATCGCCGACCCGCGTTCGTTTGTTCGACAGATCCCTTTGGCCGCGTGCACGCCGGGTGCGGACAGAACTCTGGCATGCGCGTCGTCATCGTCACCGAATCCTTTCCGCCCGAGGTCAACGGAGTCGCCCACAGCGTGCTGCGGACGGCCGAGCATCTGGTCCGCCGGGGCCACCAGCCGCTCGTCATCACCCCGGCACCCGCGCGGGGGGCCGACTGCCCGCCGCACGTCTTCGGGGGCGGGCCGGGATCGGCCGAGCTGCCCGTGGTCCGCATCCCGTCCGTCCCGCTGCCCCGCTACCCGCAGGTCCGGATCGCGCTGCCCAGCCGGCAGCTGACCACCGCGATCGCCGGGCACCGGCCCGACCTCGTCCATCTGGCCAGCCCGTTCGTGCTCGGCGCGCGCGGCATGCAGGTCGCCGTGCGGCTCGGCGTCCCCGCCGTGGCCGTGTACCAGACCGACCTCGCCGGGTACGCGCACGCCTACCGGGCGGGCCGCGGGCTCGGTGAGGCCGCGGCCTGGCACCGGATCCGGGCCGTCCACCGCGCCGCCGCCCGCACGCTCGCGCCGTCCACCCCGGCGGCGCAGGACCTCACCGCGCACGGCGTGCCCCGGGTGCAGCTCTGGCCGCGCGGGGTGGACTCGGCCCGCTTCCACCCGCGCCACCGTGACGAGGCGCTGCACCGGGCCCTGGCCCCCGGCGGGGAGGTGCTGGTCGGGTACGTCGGGCGGCTCGCGCCCGAGAAGCGGGTCGACCTGCTGGCGAGCGCCTCGGCACTGCCCGGGGTGCGGGTGGTGGTGATCGGCGACGGGCCGTCCGCCCCCGGGCTGAAGGCCTCGATGCCCGGCGCGGTGTTCCTCGGCCGCCGGACCGGGGACGAGCTGGCGCGCTGTTTCGCCACCCTGGACGTGTTCGTGCACACGGGCCCGCTGGAGACCTTCTGCCAGACCATCCAGGAGGCGATGGCCAGCGGCGTCCCGGTGATCGGCCCGGCCGCCGGGGGCCCGCTGGACCTGGTCGCGCACCGCCGGACCGGCCTGCTGGTGCCGCCGAGGGACGGCGCGGCGGTGGCCCGGGCGGTCGCGGCGCTGGCCGGCGACGCCGGGCTGCGGGCCGCCTACGGGCGCGCCGGGCGGGCGGAGGTGACGGCCCGCACCTGGGAGGCGGTCGGGGATCTGCTGCTGCGGCACTACGCCGAGGTGCTGGCCGAGCACCGGGGGGCCGAGGTGACGGACGCGACCGACATGGCCGCGACCGCGGCGACCGGTCCCGCACGGCCGACCGAGGACGCCCCGGTGGTGGAGGAGCTGCCGGCATGAGCGGACACGGGGGGTCGCTCCGGATCGTCCGGGTGGCGAACTTCGTCACCCCGGTCTCGGGTGGACTGCGCACGGCCCTGCGTCATCTCGGCGCGGGCTACCGGGCCGCCGGCCACACTCCGGTGCTCGTCGTGCCCGGGGAGCGGCGCACGGAGGAGGAGACCGAGCAGGGGCTGGTCGTCACCCTGCCCGGGCCGGTGCTGCCCGGCAGCGGCGGCTACCGGCTGCTCACCGACCGGCGGGCGGTCGCCCACGAGCTGACCCGGTTGGCGCCGGACCGTCTGGAGGTCTCCGACCGCACCACCCTGCGTTGGACCGGCGGCTGGGCACGCCGCCGCGGGCTCCGCTCGGTGATGGTGTCGCACGAGAGCGCGACCGGGCTGCTCCGCACCTGGGGCCTGCCCGGCCCGGCGGCCGCTGCGGCCGCCGACCGGCTCAACGGCCGCACCGCCCGGGCGTACGACACGGTGGTCTGCACCACGGACTGGGCGGCCGCGGAGTTCCGCCGACTGGGGGTCCGCAACCTCGCCCGGGCACCACTGGGCGTGGACCTGACCGCCATGCGCCCCCTGACGGCCGTCGAGCGGGCGGACGAGCGGGCGCGGTACGCGGACCCCGGGCAGGCGCTGCTGGTGCTCTGCTCCCGGCTCTCGACGGAGAAGCACCCCGAGCGGGCCGTCGAAGCCCTCGCCGACCTCTGCGCGGGCCGGCTGCCGGCCGTCCTGGTGGTGGCCGGTACCGGGCCGCTGCGGGCGAGGCTGGCCGCCCGGGCGGGGCGGCTCCGGCTGCCCGTGCACTTCCTCGGGCACGTGGCCGGGCGGGGCGCGCTGGCCCGGTTGCTCGGCTGCGCCGACGTGGTGCTCGCCCCCGGTCCGGTGGAGACCTTCGGCCTGGCCGCGCTGGAGGCCCTCGCCTGCGGCACCCCCGTCGCGGTCAGCCGCTCCTCGGCCCTCCCGGCTCTGGTCGGCCCGGCCGGTGCGGCGGCCGAGGACACCGGCGCGGGTTTCGCGGGGGCGGTGCGTGACCTGCTCGCGCGCCCCGAGGAGGAGCGCCGCGCCGCCGCTCGCGCCCGGGCGGAGCAGTACGGCTGGCCTGCCGCGGTGGCGGCCTTCCTCACCGCGCACCGGGCGCCACAGCCGCTGCCGGACCAGGCGGCCTCCATCGTGCCGGGCCGGGCACCGGACCGAGCCGCCCCCGTGGTGCCGGACCGGGTACCGAGCCAGACACCGGACCGGGCGGCCTGCCCCTCGGACAGGGTGGAGAAGACGCGATGAGCACGGCCGTGGTGGCGGACGAGGGCGGCGAGACGGCCCCGGTCGGGGCGCTCTCCGACGTTGCGGCCCCGGTGGCGGTCCCGGGCGGAACGCCTCTGGTGGTTCCGGCCCCCGGCGGAGCACCCCCGGTGGCGGCGGTCCCCGGAGGCGTGCACCGGCCGGGGGGCGCGGGTGTCGGGAGGGCCGTCGAGCCGGTGCGGTTCGTGGCTCTCGGCGACTCGCTCACCGAGGGCGTCGGCGATCCGGTCGCCGGCGGCTGGCGGGGCTGGGCCTCGCTGCTCGCGGGTTCGCTGGCACCGCCGGAGGTCGGCGTCGAGTTCACCAACCTCGCGCGGAGCGGGGCGCTCAGTACCGATCTGACGACGGAGCAGCTGCCCGCCGCGCTGGTACTGCGCCCATGGCTGGCCGCCGTGGTGGTCGGGGGCAACGACACCCTGCGGTCGGGGTTCGATATCGCCCGCACCGCCCGGGAGTTGGACACCACACTCGGTGAACTCGCCCGCAGCGGCACTCTGCTGCTCACCGCGTGCCTGCCCGACCCGGGCGCGCTGCTGCGGCTGCCACGACCGCTGGCCCGACCGCTGGCGCGCCGGATGCGCGCGGTGAACACCGTGGTGCACGCCCTCTCCGCGCGCCACCGCGCCGTCCATCTGCACGTCGCCGAGCTGCCCTGGACGGCGCACCGCGGACTGCTGAGCGTGGACCGGCTCCACCCCAGCGCCGAGGGGCACCGGTTGATCGCCCGGGGCTTCCACGACCTGCTCGCGGCCGCCGACCGGCCGCTCGGTCCGGCCCCCGCCGCCGATCCCGTCGACCCGCCCCCCGGCGCGGTCGCCGACCTGTGGTGGATGGCGACCCGCGGCACCAGCTGGCTCGCCGAGCGCAGTACGGACCTGCTCCCCGGTCTGCTCGCCCTGGCCGCCGTCGAGGGCTGGGCCCGCCTCCGCGGCGCCACCGGGCGCCACGACGAGCAGATGGCCCGGGCGGCGGCCGCAGCCCTGGGTGCGCTGGGGTGAGCGGGTGGTGCCCGCCGTGGGCGAGTCGGCTTCCCGATCACCGTGAGGTGCCCGGGGGCTCCGCCCGGGCCCCTCGAACGGGCCTGTCCCGGTTCGCTCCCCGGTGGCGGCGGGAACCGTTGGAGCGGGCGGGGCAGTCGTGGTGGGCAGTGGGCGGGACGCGCCCGAACCAGTGAAGGGAGTCGGATCGGTGACGACATCATCGACGGACAGCCAGCACAGCCGCTCCGGACGGGAGTTGATGGCCGCTGCCGGGGTTCTGTTCCCGTCCGGCGACGGCCGGGTGCTGGTGGTGCGGCTGCCGTACGACCGGAAGCACCCGGTGGCCGTCCCCGGCGGGGGCTGGGAGGCGGAGGACCTGTCTCCGCGCCGGACGGCCGTCCGGGAGATCGCCGAGGAGCTCGGATTCACGCCCGTGCTCGGCGCGCTGGCCTGCATCGACTGGACGCTCGACGACTACCGCCCGCCGATCGCCGCTCACCTCTACTGGGCCGAGCCGCTCACACCCGAGCAGGCGGACGCGTTCAGGCCGGACACCGACGAGGTCGGCGGGTGGACCTGGCTGACACCGGAGCAGGCCGCCCACGCGCTGCCCCCGCGCCTCTCCCGGCGGGTCACCGCCTGTCTGCGGGCGCCGCGTTCGGCCGGCCCGCTGGAGCTGGAGGACAGCTTTCCCGTCGGGCACACGCTGGACCACCTGACGGCCGAACCGCCGCCCGAGTACACCCGGTTGGCGGGTCTGGCGCTCACCGAGGACACCACCGGGACGGACGCCGAACCGGCCGCTCCCCCGCTGGACCGGGCCACCTACATCGCCACCCGGCCACGGATCCGGGCGAAGGCACGGACGGTGTTCACCGACGCGGCCGGGCGGGTCCTGCTGGTGCGTCTGCGGCCCTGGTCGGGTGCCGGGGGCGAAGAGCCGTACTGGACGCTGCCCGGCGGCGGGATCGAGGCCGACCGGGAGCTGCCCCGGGCGGCGGCCCGGCGGGAGATCCGCGAGGAGCTGGGGTGGGAGCACGAGCCGGGCCGGCTGCTGGCCCTCGACTGGCTGCCCGGCCGGGACGCGGACCCGCGGAGCGGCCGGGACACCGCCGTCCTGGTCTACCTCTTCGACGGCGGGACCGTGCCGGACGAGCGCCTCGCCTCGATCGCGCTGCCCGAGGACGAACTGGTCGAATGGCGGCTCTGCGACCCGGCCGAGGCACGTGCGTTGCTGTCCGACTCCTCCTGGGCGCGGACTGCCGCCGCACTCGCCGCCCGCGACCGGCGCGGCGGGCCGGCCGAACTGGTCGAGGGGCGGCCGGTGCACTGACCGGCCGCCCCGCCCGGCGTTCCTGGTCCACACTGGACGCATGGAGAACGGGATCGCGGACGTCCTGACCGGCCGTCGGGTGGAGTCGGTCAGCGGCGGCGGACGGCTGGACATCACGCTGGACGGGTCGGTGACCGTCCGGGTGGCGCACGAGTTCCGCCTCACCGCGCGGTCCGGGGTGGAGCACTTCTACCCGGCGCTGACGTTCCGCCCGACCGGCCCGCTGCTCGCCCTGGTCGGCCGGACGGTCGGAACCGCCCGGGTGACCCAGGCCGGCGGGCTGGAGCTCGCCTTCGACGGCGACGCCGCCCTGTCCGTCCCGCCGCACGCCCTGGTCGCGCCGTGGAGCGTGTTCACCCCCGAGGGCGCCGTCTGCTCCGGGCTGGCCGGCGGCGAGGTGACGTGGGCGGACGGCCCGGGCCGCTGAGCCGGGCGGCGCCCGGCCGGACCCCGCGCCGCGCGACGCGGGGTCCGTACCCCGGACGGGTCGACCGGCGGGCACCGAGGGGGATCCGGCGAACCGGACCCCGGGGCCGGGGTCAGACCTCCATGTCGGCCTCGATCTTCGTCAACTGGTGCCGGGCCATCGCCAGGTTGGCCCGGCTCTTGTCCAGCGCGAGGTAGAGGAAGAGGCCCTTGCCGCTGCGCCCGGTGAGCGGGCGGATCAGGTGGTACTGGCTGCTGAGCGTGATGAGGATGTCCTCGATGCCGTCCTGCAGGCCCAGCATGTCCATCGTCCGCATCTTGGCCCGGACCACGTCGGTGTTCCCGGCGGCGGCCACGTTGAGGTCCAGTCCGCCGGGGCCGTCGAGGGTGGCGAGCGCCATGCCGCTGTTGTAGTCCACCAGGGCCGCGCCGATGGCGCCTTCGATCACGGTCATGGTCTGCTTGAGCGCGCCTGCTGCGTCCGTCATGTCGGTTTCTCCAGTTCGTTCGGAAGATCGGGATCGGTCGGAAGGTCAGAAGTCGGAAGGTCAGAGGTCAGAGGTCAGAGGTCGGAAGTCGGTCGGAAGGGTCGGGGATCGGCCGGAAGGCCCGAGGCCAGAAGTCGACACATCGATCGGTCGACACATCGATCGGTCGACCCGTCGATCGGTTGACAGGTCGATCGGTCGACAGGTCGGTGGGTGGCTCTTCGGGTGGCGGGGCGGGCGGGTCAGCCCACCTCCCTGGACTCGCTGGCCTCCTTGGGCGCGAGGGTGTCGGTGAGGAGGTCGGCGATGCGCCGGGCGGAGCGTCGGGCCTCCAGGTGCAGCCGGCCCACGTTCACGTCCGGGTGCGCGAGGAGCGTCAGCACGCAGCTTCCGCCGGCCGCATAGGTGGCGACATAGCCGTGCTCGCCGCGCACCAGCGACTCCCGGAAGTCCCCCTGCCCGGTCGTGTCGGCGAGGCGCTGCGCCAGGCCGAGGGAGGCCGCCGTCATCGCCGCCAGGCCCGACGGCTCGGTCCCGTGGGTGTCGTGGGCGACCAGCAGGCCGTCCACGCTGCCCACCAGCCCACCCGCGAGATGCGGTACCCGATGCTTGAGGGCGCGGAGTTCGGCCAGCAGCTCGGTCTCCAAGGCGATCAGTTGTCTCCTTCCGACACGCTGCTTGAGCGCCCGCCTCATGGCCGTGAGAACGGAGTCGCGGGCGGAGAGTGGTTCAAAGTCGGGCCTCCAGAAGGGTTCGGACCCGGGTCAGCAGCGCGATGTCCGGGTCTGGAACGGTCAGCGGGTGGGCCGCTGCCGGGGTCGGTGGGTGGGCCGGGGTCGGTGGGTGGGCGGAGCGGGCGGCACCCGCCGGTACGAGCCCGGCCAGCGCGGCACCGGGGACGCGACGGTGCAGCCCGCCGCCGGTACGGCCGGCCGCGACGGGCTCGGCCCCGGAGCGCGCGGCCGGCACACTCCCGACCGGCACGTGCACGGCCGACGTACTCCCGGCCGACACGTGCCCGGCCGACGCGTGCGGGCCGGAGCTGCGGCCGGTCGTGGCCGGTGTCTGGGCAGCGTGCCGCGGCACGCCGCGTCCCGGGGTGGCGAGCAACCCGGCAGCGGCGAGCCGGCGGACGTCCGCCGTGGTCGCGAAGGCCGAGCGCCCGAGCAACCGGGCCAGCTCCGCCGGCGTTCTTCGGCCGTCCGCATGGTCGATCAACTCCCGCTGGTGCCGGCTGGGATGGCGGCGGACGGTCCGGGCGGCCGCCGCCCGGACCTCGCGGGCATCGGCGGCTTCCGCGGCCCCGCCGGCCAACGGGCGGACCGGAGCGGTGTCGAGCTGTGGCCAGGGCCAGATCCGTTCCAACAACCGCCGACGGCGATCGACCTCCCGGCAGAGCCGGAAGGCGCTCACCGCCGACACCGGGCCGAGCCAGTGCCGCGCACCGGGCTCGAAGGCCCAGCACCCGGCGGCCGGAGGCCCGCCGACCGCACCGACCACGCCGCCCGCACCGCCCGCACCGATGGATTCGGCTGCCTCCGACACCCCGGAGGCCCAGGCGGCGGCGGTCCAGGCGGCGGCGCCCGCGCCGTCCAGGACGAAGAACGCGGCATCGAACAGCACACCGAGGTGACAGATCTCCAACTCACCGCGCGTGAGCCGCCGTTGCTCCACCAGGGCGCCACCGACCCGGTAGTGCGGGCCGAAGGTCCGGACGGTGTCCTGCCAGGCCTCCGGGGCGATCCGACCGCAACCGGTGAGCAGCGCGGCCAGGTCGGGGCTGCGATCGGACTCCGCGTGCACCACCAGGCCGTCGGCGAAGTAGACCGCCCCCGCAGGTCCGTGCAGGACGCCGGTCACCCGCTCCTCGGCCAGCCTGGCGACCGCCTCGCCCGGGGTCCGCCCGAGCCTCGTCGGCAGGAGGACGCCCGCTGACGACAGGGCGGGGCCGCTCATGCCGACCGCCGACGGGTGACGGGCTCCCGCCCGGCTGGCCGAAACACGACGGCGGGAGCCGGACAGGCAGCGGGCAGGCCCGTTCCGCCGTCCGGTATCGCACAGGTCGCCGACTTCGTGATCGTGGGCGTCATCCGAGCACCAGCTCCTCGGCCAGACCCTGGAGGCGGTACCGCGCCGTGGCCAGGTTGCCCTCGGTCCGGTCGAGCCACAGATGCAGGACGAGCCGGCTGTCGAAGACGGTGTCAATGAAGCACAACAGGTGGTAACTGCGGCCCGCAGTGACGATGATGTCCTGCAACGGCGACTGCCGGTCCTCCGTCCCGGTGAAGGTCTGGCTCTCAACAGCCGCCCGTACCAGGTCGGTTGCCTCAGCCGCCGAGGTTTCGTGGTCACCGCTGGGGCTGATCCCGACGCTGCCCAGGGCGAGCCCGCTGCTCCAGTCGATCAGGCTGGCGGCCCGGGCGCCGGCGATCGTCATCGCCCCGGAGAGGCATTCGTCGATACCCGGCACTCGGGCTCCTTCGGAGGGTTCGGGACAGCCGGGCGCGCTCGGACAGCGCCGACCGGTCCACCACGAGCAGTGGCGGCTTCGACACGGAAGGCTACTGCCGGATTCGATATGACGAACATTCCAATGGCATATTCACACTGCGTGCGACCACTTTCAGCCATCCTGTGACGCACCGTCAGATCGTGACGCCGGGTGAATCCGCTGGCCGGGAGGGACACCACCGGACGGGCCGGCAGCCGACCTGGAACGGGACCTTGGCCGATTGTCGGCCACGAGGGAGGGTTTCGGGCGCGGATTGCGATAGAGCCGTCCGAGCACCACGGCAGCGGCAACCGGATCCGGACCGCACCACCGCAGGCCTCGCCGCCACGGCCTCGCACACGGAGCAGGCGGCCGGGCGGCGGGAACGAACAAGGCGGCCGCCCCCCGATAGGGAGCGGCCGCCTTGGATGGAGCGCCAGGCCCGGGTCGAACGGACTCTTCCTACTGAAAGTAGGACGTGCTCCAGTAGCACCTCTGACGCCTGACCGAGAGATCATTTCCTCTCGACGGGAAGAACACTAGCAGGACATCACGCCTGGTCAGAAATCGAGCGGGAGGGAGCGGGACACGGACGGACCGACTCGGCGCGCGCCGGCGCGACGATCCCGGTCGGACAGGTCACACACCGAGAGGACGCACCTCCGCATGCGTGCCGACACGATCTTCACCGGGGGCCGGATCCACACCGGCGACCCCGCCAGCCCCGCCACCGACGCCCTCGCCGTCACCGGCGACCGGATCACCGCCCTCGGCGACGCCGCCCGTGCCCTGCGCGACGGGCGGACGGAGACCGTCGACCTGGCCGGCGGCGCCCTGCTGCCCTCCTGGGGCGACGGCCACGTCCACCCGCTGATCGGCGGCATCGGCCTGCGCGGCGTCCCCGTCCGCGACTGCACCGACCTGGCCGGGGTCGTCGAGGCCGTCCGGGTCTGGGCCGAGCAGCACCCCGAGGCCGAGTGGATCACCGGCGACGCCTTCGACCCCTGGCTCGCCGAGGGCGGGCTGTTCGACGCCGCCCTGCTGGACGCCGTCGTGCCCGACCGGCCCGTGCTGCTGCGCACCATGGACCACCACACCGGCTGGGCCAACAGCGAGGCACTGCGCCGGGTCGGCTACACCGCCGCCACGCCCGAGCCCGTGGGCGGCGAGATCGTCCGCCGACCCGACGGCAGCCCGCTCGGCACCCTGCGCGAGTTCGGCGCGCTCGACCCGGTCCGGGCCCTGGTCCCGCCGCCCGAGCTCGCCGACCAGGTGGCCGTGCTGCGCGGGACCACCTCCGCGCTCGCCGCCGCGGGGATCACCTGGGTCCAGGACGCCTGGGTCGAGCCCGCGCAGGTCGACATCTGGCTCGCCGCGGTCGCGGACGGCCACCGCCTCGCCGTCCGGGCCGGCCTCGGGCTGCTGCTGGCCCCCGGGGGCTGGCGCGAACGGCTGCCGGTGCTGGTCGCCGACCGGGCGCGGATCGAGGCCGGGGGCGCCGGCCAGCTCAGCGCGCGGGCGGTCAAGTTCTTCGCCGACGGCGTCCTCGAATCCGGCACCGCCGCGCTGCTGGAGCCCTACACCGACTGCCCGCAGTCGCACGGCGTCGCCAACTGGACCGCGCAGGAGCTGGCCGACGCCGTCACGGCGGTCGACGCCCTCGGCTTCCAGGCGCACATCCACGCCATCGGCGACCACGGCGTCCGGATCGCCCTGGACGCCGTCGAGACCGCCGCCCGCCGCAACGGCCCGCGCAACCGCCGCCCGGTGCTCGCCCATGTCCAACTCGTCGA
The DNA here is from genome assembly GCF_042882445.1 of Kitasatospora sp. NPDC058218. Taxonomy (NCBI): domain Bacteria; kingdom Bacillati; phylum Actinomycetota; class Actinomycetes; order Kitasatosporales; family Streptomycetaceae; genus Kitasatospora; species Kitasatospora sp. NPDC058218. Next base: position 52,698 of record NZ_JBHVWC010000014.1, read on the forward strand.
CCCGGCCGACCTGCCGCGGTTCGCCGAGCTCGGCGTGATCGCCAACTTCGAGCCGCTCTGGGCGCAGCCCGACCCGCTGATGACCGAACTCACCCTCCCCCGGATCGGCCCCGAGCGCGGCGCCCGCCAGTACCAGATCGCCGCCCTGCTGCGCAGCGGTGCGCGGATCTCCTTCGGCAGCGACTGGCCGGTCACCCGGTACGAGCCGCTGGCCGGCCTGGCCACCGCCGTCACCCGGCAGACCCCCGAGGGGCTGCCGTCCGGTGGCTGGCTGCCCGAGGAGCGGATCGGCCTGGCCGAGGCACTCGCGGCGTACTCGTCGGGCGTCGCGCACCAGGCCTTCGAGGAGGACGCCTGGGGCGTGCTGCGGCCCGGGTTCCGCGCCGACCTGGTGCACCTCGCCGCCGACCCGTACGCGGTGCCGGTCGGCGAGCTGGCCGGCACCGCGGTGCTCGGCACCTGGCTGGGCGGGCGCCGAACCCACTGACCGCGCGGGGCGCTCAGGGCTCCTCGCGCTCCTGTCGCAGCTGGCGGAAGCGGGCGGCCTCCCCCTCGTCGAGCCAGCCCAGCCGGAGGGCGATCGCGCCGCGATGGTCCTCGTGGGCCGGTGCCAGGAGGTGGCGCAGCAGGGCGCGCATCCGGGCGAGCGCCATCGGGGACGCGAGGGAGACCACCACGAGGTCGTCGACGGTGGAGCGCAGGACCTCCTCCCAGCCGGGCAGCCGGACGACCGCCCGCACCGTGCCGTCGTCGTCGTGGACCCGCACGACGGCGGCCGGGGTGGCGGCGGGCCGACTCAGGAGGTCCTCCAGGACCTCCAGGACCTGGACCGCCGTGGCCGGGTCGTTGACGGCCGGCGAGAGCGCCCGCAGCGCGATGTCGGCGAGCAGCCGGAGCGCCAGGGTCGGGTCCTGTTCCAGGGTCCGTTCCTTGCCCGTGACCAGGGCGTCGAGGACGGCGCCGGCCGCCACCTCCCCGCCGTGCACCTGGGCGACGACGGCGCCCCGGCGCAGGGTGGTGCCCGGGGAGTGCGGCAGGACGACGACCGCGTCGGCGGCGCCGGCGGCCCGGAGCAGCCGGTCGATGTCGACCTGCTGGAGCACTGCCGGCGGGTGCGGCCAGCGGACCGTCGAGCGCAGCTCGGGCAGGGCGTCGGCGCCGGGCTCCGTGCCTGCCGTGGAGATCCTCCCCCTGCGGGGCGCCGCACCGGAGTCGGGGTAGAACCCGTCGAGGATGGCGTGCCCGCGCTCGGCGATCGAGGCGATCACCTCGGCCAGCTGGATCGCGGTGAAGGCCCTGAGCTGGAGGTTCCGCAGCAGGACGGCCAGCATGAGCAGTAGGACGAGTTCACAGACGAGGACGGCCGCCGAGACCTCCGTGCGGTCGCCGGTGGCGACGACCGCGGTGAGGGAGAAGACGACCAGCCCGATGGTGAGGGCGAAGGTCCGCCAGACGATCGGGGCGTCGCGGAAGAGCGTCAGGCGCGGGGTGAAGGTCGTGGCGGCCCACTGCACGACGAGGAACAGCAGCGAGAAGATCAGGGCGATCGCACCCAGCAGCCCGAGCCCCAGGGCGAGCACCAGCTCGGTGACGGGGCCGGCCGGCACCATCGGCCCGCCGGAGATCCGCGGCAGTGCGACTCCGAGGGCCAACCCCGCCAGAAGACCGAACAGTTGGCTGGCGCCCGCGCGCACCCGACGCCGGCGGCGCAGCGCGGACCGGGGTCTCACGTCGGCCCGCCGGCACCGGCTCGCCCTCGGGGCGCCGATCCGGCGGTGTTCCCGGACGGCCGGGGCGGACGTGGATCCGGAGAGGCGGACTGCTCCGAACGGGCCCCGGTCCGCGGGCCGCACCATACTGGGAGCATGGCGCAGAACACTCCTCCGCCGCACCGTCCGCCGACCGTCACGGTCAAGGGGCGCGACGTGCGGCTGCGTACGATCGGGGTCGCCGTCCTCGCGGTCCTCGCCGTCTGGTTCATCGCAGCCAACACCGGATCGGTCTCCATCACCCTGTGGGTCGCCACCGTCACCCTGCCGCTGTGGGCGGTCCTCACCGTGACGCTGGCGACCGGGCTGGTCATCGGGTACTTCGTCGGCCGCCGGCGGGCCAAGGTCTGACCCCGGCCCCGGCCCCTGCCCCGGCCCCTGCCCCGGCCCCTGCCCGGGGAACCGGGAGGTCCGGCTCCGGTAGCTGGGAGGCCCCCTCGACGCGACCCGGCATGCCCTTCGGCGGGCCGTGGGCAGAGGCCCCCGGCCCGCCGGCGCGGCCCGGCGTCAGGCGAGCAGCTTCTCCTTCGCCTTCCGGAACTCCTCCTCGGAGATCGCACCGCTGTTCTTGAGGTCCGCGAGCTTGGCCAGCTCGTCGACGTGGCCACCCGCTCCGCCGCCCTCGGTGCCGGCCGCCTCCTTGACGTACGCCTTGAACGCGGCATCCGCCTGCTTCGCCTGCGCCATGTCACGCTCGCCCATCGATCTGCCGCGCACGATCAGGTACACGAACACGCCCAGGAAGGGCAGCAGGATCACGAAGATCAGCCAGCCGGCCTTGCCCCAGCCTCCCATGTCATGGCTGCGGAAGATGTCCGAGATGATCTTGAAGAGCAGGAAGAACCAGAGGATGAACAGGAAGAGCTCCAGCATCGTCCAGAACAGGTTGAGCAACGGGTAGTCGTCCACGGTGTCCTCCTCCCGCCGGCCGACCGACCGTCGGCGGCCACGCGGTGAACCGCGCCGCCCCGAGATGGACGGCAGCCAAACGAGTCATATCACCGCAATTCAACCACCGCATGCCGGAAGTCGAACGGCGTCCTCGGGCATCGACCGACCCGGCTCGGCGGCGCTGCGCCCCATCCGGACCAGGGCCCGCCAAACCCGTCCGGCCCCGATCCGGGCGAAGCGCACCCGTTCGGACCAGCCCCGACTGCGGCCGCTCACCCCGGCGGGTGAAGCTGCTGGCGACTGCGCCCCGCGCGCCGCCGCCGGCACAGCGGGCAACCGAGAGCGAGCAACCGAAGGAGAGCCATGAAGGCCGCCGTCGTGCACGACTTCACCCGACCGCTGGTGATCGAGGACCGCCCCGTTCCGGCTCCCGCGCCGCACCAGGTACTGGTCCGGATCGAGGCCTCCGGCCTCTGCCACACCGACATCCACGCCGCGCACGGCGACTGGCCCGTCAAGCCCGCACCGCCCTTCGTCCCCGGCCACGAGGGCGTCGGCGTCGTCGAGGCGGCCGGCGCCCTGGTCCGGCACGTCCAGGTCGGCGAGCGGGTCGCCATCGCCTGGCTCGCCGACGCCTGCGGCCGCTGCGACCAGTGCGTGTCGGGCTGGGAGACGCTCTGCCTCCGGCAGCACAACAGCGGCTACTCCGTGGACGGCGCCTACGCCGAGTACGCGCTCGCCCACGGCGACTACGTCATCCCGGTGCCGGACGGCATCGATCCGCTGGACGCCGCACCGCTGTCCTGCGCGGGAGTCACCACCTACAAGGCCCTCAAGGTGTCCGGTGCCGGCCCCGGGACGCGGGTCCTGGTCTCCGGCATCGGCGGGCTGGGCCACCTGGCCCTGCAGTACGCGCGGATCTCCGGCGCCGAGACGATCGCCGTCGACGTCACCGACGACAAGCTCGCGCTGGCCCGGGAGTTGGGCGCCGACCACGTCCTCGACGCCCGGACCCAGGACGTCGCCGCCGAGGTGCAGCGGCTCGGCGGCGCCCACGCGGCCGTCGCACTGGCCGTCAGCAACGCCTCGTTCCAGGCCGCGTACGGATCGCTGCGGCGCGGCGGCACGCTCGTCCTGGTCGCCCTGCCGGCCAACGGGAAGCTCGAACTCCCGGTCTTCGAGACGGTGTTGAACGGCACCAAGGTGATCGGCTCGATCGTCGGCACCCGACAGGACCTCGCCGAGGTCTTCCGCCTGCACGCCCTCGGCCGCACCCGCGTCATCCGCGAGACCCGGCGGCTGGAGGAGGTCAACACCTGCTTCGACGAGGTGCTCGCCGGCAAGGTCTCGGCCCGCCTGGTCTTCGACCTGCGTTGACGCCGCGCCCGACGGGTGCGGTCGGTGCGGACGGCGGTCGCAGCAGGCCGGCGCGGTCGGGCCCGACGGTCGGGCGAGCGGCGGCCCGGCTCAGCGGTCGCCGACGAGGGCGAAGGCGAAGGCCAGCCGGCGGTCGAGCCAGTCCGCCTTGACCGTGACCTTCTCGCTGCCCTCCGACACCATGACGACCTCGTCCTCGGCCCGCCACTCCAGCGTGCGGGGCCTGGCGGGCCGGTCACCGCCCTCCGCCCCGAGGCTCGTGAGCGCGTCGAGCGCCCCGAAAAGGCTCTTCTCGACCACGCGCGCGGCGATGTCCTTCGCATTCCCGCTCACCCACTCGTTGCGACCCAGGACCGGCGGACGGCCGGGCTGGTCGATGCGCCAGCCGTGCTTGAACGGGCGGGCGCGGGGAGGGACCCGCCGCAGCGTGCCGATGACCGCGCCCTGCGCGTCGTGCACGTCGTGGTGCCGCTCGGCGCCGGCCTCCCGGCCGCCGCCGTCGATGACGCAGAGCAGGAGCCGGCACGCGGCGTCCTCGTAGAGGGCGGCCCGCTCGCCCTCCCGGCCGATGAACGCGCAGGGGGCGAAGACCCGGCGCTCCGTGCCGTTCCTGGGGACGCGCACGGCGAGCGGTCCGAACGTCGGCGTCGTGCGCCTGGCGGTGACGGGGCGCTCGGTGTTGCCGACGACGAAGTCCCGGACCCGCTCCCAGCCGACGGGGAGCACCGGAGCTTCCTCGACGGGCTTGTCCCTACCGAAAGCCACTGCAAACCCCCGCACTTGACGCCGATACGATCGGACCGTTCATACCGCCGCGCCCGATGCCGAACAGGCCCGGGCCGCCGGGGGGCGGACCGGCACCCGTGCCGCCGCGGAGCGCGGGGTGCCCGTCAGGCACCCGTGCCCTGCTCGGCGAGATGGGCGTCCATGGTGGCGTTCAGGTCGGTCACGAAGGACTCGAACCGCTCCAGGAGCTCCGGCGGGTAGTGGGACATCGCAGCGTCCAGACGGCCGGCGAGCGGCCCGAAGAACTCGTCCGCGCGCTCCTGGATGTGCGGGCCGCTGCGCAGCGTGATGACGCGCCGGTCGGCGTGCTCGCGGCTGCGGGTGACGTGCCCCGCCGCTTCGAGGCGGTTCAGCAGCGCGGTGGTGGCGCCCGTGGACAGCGAGATGCGCTCGCTCAGGCGCGCCGGTGAGAGCGGGGTCCCGCGCTCCTCGGCGGCGGCGATCTCCAGCACCGCGGTCGCGTCGGTGGAGTGCAGGCCCAGCCAGGCCGCGAAGCGTCGGCTGAGCTCGGCGTAGTGGCCGCCGTAGATCCTCAGCCCTTCCATCAGCCTTTCGCGCTGCGCCGCCACGCTGTCGCGCATCGGTTCCGCCATGGAGGCCCGCCACCTTTCACTCCTGCCGCACGGTCCGCGTCGACGGCCGCTTTGACAACCTATCGCCATCAATTTACCTTCATGATGGAATTACTTCACCATGGAGGTATCGAGCATGCACAGCCCGTCCCCCACCACCGACGAGAGCACCGGCCCCTACCGGTGGCGATGGCTGATCCTGGTGGCCATGCTCGTCGCGGAGATCATGGATCTCCTGGACGCGTCGATCGTCAACGTCGCCGGCCCGGCCCTGGAGGAGTCCCTCGGCGCCGGTTCCGTCGGACTGCAGTGGGTCATCGGCGGCTACGCGCTCACCCTGGGAGCCGGGCTCGTGCTCGGCGGCCGGCTCGGTGACCGCTACGGGCGCCGCCGGATGTTCCTGATCGGTCTGGCTGCCTTCACCGCCACCTCGCTGCTGTGCGCGCTGGCACCGGACATCGGGTCGCTGATCGCCTTCCGGCTGTTGCAGGGCACCGCCGGGGCGATGCTCCTGCCCCAGGGGCTGGGCCTGCTGCGCGAGAACTTCTCCGGCCCGGAGCTCACCAAGGTCTTCGCGGTCTTCGGCCCCGTCCTCGGCCTCGGCGGCATCATCGGGCCGGTCCTCGGCGGCTTCCTCATCGAGGGCGACTTCTTCGGCCTGGGCTGGCGGTCGGTGTTCCTGGTCAACCTGCCCATCGGCGTCGCAGCCCTGATCGTCGCCGCGCGGTTCGTGCCGAAGAAGGCGGGCGACCGCTCGGTACGGGTGGACCTGGCCGGCGCGGCGCTGGTCGCGGCGGCCTGCGCGCTGCTGGTCCTGCCGTTGAACCAGGGGCAGCAGGACGGCTGGCCGCTGTGGACGTGGCTCTGCATGGCCGCCTCGGCCGTCGGCTTCGCCCTGTTCGCGCTGCAGCAGCGCCGCACGGCCGCGACGGGCCGTGAGCCGCTGGTGACCCCGGGGCTGCTGCGCAAGCCGGCCTTCACCGTCGGACTCGGCGGCATCGCGCTGTTCTTCGGCGGACTGGTCGGCACGCAGCTCGTGCTGACCCTCTACCTCCAGGTCGGCCGGCACTTCACCGCCGGTGACGCGGGGCTGGGGAACCTGCCGCTCGCGGTGGGCACGGCGATCGGTGGCGCGGTCAGCGGCGCGGTCCTCGCCGACCGGATCGGCCGCGCGGTCCTGCAGATCGGCCCGCTGGTCCAGCTGGCCGGCGCGGCACTGCTCTGGTTCGAACTCGACGGCCTCGACCCGGCGTCGTTCTCGATCGGGGACATCGCCCCCGGCGTGGCCGTCTGCGGCATCGGCGCGGGCATGGTGATCGCCGCCCTGTTCAGCTTCATCCTCGCCGCGGTCGACGACCACGAGATCGGCTCCGCCTCGGGGGTGCTGTCCGCCGTGCAGTCCATCGGCGGCTCGATCGGTGTCGCGGTCTTCGGCTCGGTGTTCTTCGCCCGGGCCGAGGCCGGCGACTTCACCACCGGCTACCACCACGCCCTCGTCGTCCAGGCATGCCTGCTGGTGGCCTTCCTCGCGATCAGCTTCCTGCTGCCGAAGAAGGGCCGGCCCGAGGAGGAGCAGCACGGCATCACCACCGATGCCGCCGCCGACGCCCGGCACGCCGCCGTGTGAACCCCGGCCGGGAGCCGCCCGCTGCGCCGGCGCACCCGGAGGGGGGGCTATATTCGAGCAGGTGTTCGATAGCGGCGTAGGCTGGATCCATGCAGAGCACCGTTCACCTCCAGCCCTCGTTGTTCGACGACGCCGACGGGGGCGGGGCCGTGCTGGGGCCGCTCACGGGGGTGCGGCGGGAGGTGCTGGGGGCCGGGGCCTGGGTGGACGTGCTGCCGGGGTGGGTGCGGGGGGCTGCCGGGCTGTTCGAACAGCTGGCGGCCCAGGTCCCGTGGCGGGCGGAGCAGCGGGAGATGTACGAGCGGATGGTGGAGGTACCGCGGCTGCTCGCGTCCTACGGGGAGCGGGACGCGCCGCCGCACCCGCTGCTGGGCGAGGCCAGGGCCGCGCTGAGCGCGCACTACGCGGCGGAGCTGGGCGAACCGTTCCGGACGCTGGGGCTCTGCTACTACCGGGACGGGCGCGACAGCGTGGCCTGGCACGGCGACCGGATCGGACGCGGGGAGCGCGAGGACACCATGGTCGCGATCGTGTCGGTGGGCGAGCCCCGGGCACTGCTGCTGCGGCCGCGCGGCGGCGGGCCGGTCGTCCGGCACCCGGTGGGGCACGGGGACCTGCTGGTCATGGGCGGGTCGTGCCAGCGGACCTGGGAGCACGCCGTCGCGAAGACCGCCCGGCCGGTGGGGCCGCGGATCAGCATCCAGTTCCGGCCGCGCGGGGTGGCCTGAGCGGGCGCCCCGGTTGCCGGGGTCGCGGGGGTCGCGGAGGCTTGCCGAGGGGTCCGCCTGGGCTTGGAGGACGGCATGCCGAAGGCCGGCAGGTACCACGAGGGCGTCCCGTGCTGGGTCGAACTGGCCGTGCCGGACGTCGAACGGGCACGACGGTTCTACGGCGGCCTGTTCGGCTGGGAGTACGTGGCGACCGGACCGGTGGGTGACGAGTACCTGGTGGCGACGGTGCGCGGGGTGCAGGTGGCGGGGATCAGGCCGCGCCGGGCGGTCGACGGGCAGGGGCCGCCGGCCTGGACGACCTACCTCGCGGCGGACGACGCCGACCGGGTGGCCGGGCTGGTCCAGGAGGCGGGCGGCCTGGTCGTCTTCGAGCCGTTCGAGGTGCCCGACCAGGCGCGCGGGGTGCTCGCGGTGGACCCGCTCGGTGCGGTGTTCGGCCTCTGGCAGGGACGGCTCAATCCGGGCGCTGGCCTGGTGAACGAACCCGGCACCGTCGCCTGGAACGATCAGCTCTCCCCCGATCCGGACACGGCCCGGGACTTCTACCGGCGGGTCTTCGACTACGGGTACGACGCCGCCGCGGCCGACCACACGGTGTTCCGGGTCGGCGGGCTGCCGGTCGGCGGGATCGGCGGGGACCCGGGCATCGACCCGGACGGCCCGCCGGCGTTCTGGGCGGTGTACTTCGGGGCGGCGGACACCGACCGGGTGGTGGAACGGGCGGTCCGGCTCGGCGCGAGCGTGCTGGACGGGCCGGAGCCGACGCCGTTCGGGCGGCTCGCGGTGGTGCGCGACGACGGCGGGGCGGTGTTCACCCTGATCTCCGTCCCGCCGGGCGAGCCGGCCACGCCGACCGAAGCGGCCACCCCGACCGCACCGGACGATCCCGGCGATCCCGCCGGTCCGGCGAGGGCGGCCTGAGCCGCCGGCCCCACCCCTCCGGAGAGCGCCGCCCCCCGCGGGACACCGTCCGACGGGCGCGAACGCCGGTGCCGAGACGGCGGGCCGGGCCCACCGTCTCGGCGTTCCGGGCGGGTCGCCCGTCGGCACGGTCCCGGCGCACGGACCCCACCTCCGTGATCGGACGCTGTCACCCGCACCGGCCCCTTCGTCGCGGTCTCAGTCCTTCACCGCACCCGCCAGTCCGGAGACCAGCTTGCGCTGCACCGCGATGAAGAAGATCAGTACCGGCACGGTCATCAGCGTGGACGCCGCCATGATGCCGCCCCAGTCGTTCTCGTCCGGCTTGAAGAAGACCAGCAGCGCCGACGGGAGGGTCTGGTTGTCGGTGGCGCTGATGATGAACGTCTTGGCGAAGACGAAGTCGTTCCACGCCGCGATGAAGGAGAACACGCTGGTCGCGGCCAGACCGGGGGCCACCAGCGGCAGCAGGATCCGCCACAGGATGCGGGCCCGGCTCGCCCCGTCGATCTGGGCGGCCTCCTCGATGGAGACCGGGACGGCGGCCACGAAACCGCGCATCATCCAGATGCCGAACGGCAGCGAGAAGGCCAGCTGCACCAGGATCAGCGAGGCCAGAGTGTTGAGGCCGATGCCCGGCGCCACCCGGCCGGCGTCGCGGAACATGAAGAACAGCGGGATGGTCAGCGCCTCGACCGGGATCATCTGGGCGATCAGGAACATCACCATGATGGTGGTGCGGAACCGGAAGCGGAAGCGGGTCACCGCCACCGCCGCCAGGAAGACCACCACCGCCGACAGCACGACCACCGAGAGTGCGATGACCAGGCTGTTGAGGAAGTAGCGACCGAACCCGTCGACGCTCAGCACCTGCCGGAAGCTCTCCAGCGTCGGGTGGGCGGTCCACGGCCTGGGGTCCAGCGACTGCACCTCGCCCTTGGGCTTGAAGGCCGACAGCACCATCCAGAAGATCGGGAAGGCGGTGACGACGGCCACCAGGACCGCGGTGGTGTTGGCGGCGAACCGCCAGCGGCTACGGGCGTTCACAGTTCATTCCCCGTCCGTCGCAGGGTGCGGATGTAGAGGACCGTCGGGATCACCAGGATCAGCAGCATGATCACGCCGATGGCCGCGCCGAGCCCGTACTGGGAGGAGGCGAACGCCTTCTGGTACGCGTACACGTTGAGCACGAGGTTCTGCCCGGCGATGCCGCCGCCCTCGGTCATCACGTAGATCTGGGTGAAGACCTTGAAGTCCCAGATGACCGACTGGATCACCACGACGGTCAGGATCGGCCGGAGCATCGGGGCGGTGATCCGGCGGAAGGTGGTCCAGGTGTTGGCGCCGTCCAGGGCGGCGGCCTCCAGGATCTCCTCGGGGATCGCCCGGATGCCCGCGTAGAGCGTCACCATGACGAACGGGAAGGAGTGCCAGACCACCACGGCACCGACGATGAGGAACGCCGTCCACTTGTCGTAGAACCAGTTGTACTCGTGGAAGCCGCTCAGTCCGAGGTCGACCAGGGTCTTGTTGACCAGGCCGAGGTTGGTGTCGAACAGGAAGCTCCACACCGTCGACCCGGTCATCGCCGGCGCCGCCCAGGCCGCCATCGCGGCGGTGGTGAGCACCAGCCGGGCCACCCGGCCGACCCTGGTCAGCAGCACCGCGAGGGTGGCGCCGACGGCCAGCGTGGCGACCACGCAGAAGGCGGCGAAGCCGATCGTCTGCGTGAGCACCGACCAGAACTGGCCGTCACTCAGGATCTTCTCGTAGTTGCCGAAGCCGACGAAGCTGGTGGGCACTCCCCCGGACGCCTGGGCCTGCCCGAAGTCCAGCACCGACAGCAGTCCGAGCTGGTAGATCGGGTAGGCCACCAGCGGGATCATGATGATCGCGGCCGGCAGGAGGAGCAGCAGCGGTGGGCGGCGGCGGCCGCGCGGGGGCGCGGCCGGGCCGGTGCCCCGACGACGCCCGCTCGGGGAAGTCGGCGCCGCCGGGGCAGTCGTGGTGGGTGCGGACACGTACGGGACCTGCTCTCTCGGGGCCTGCTCGCTCGGGGCCTGCGATCAGTGGGCGGCCGCGAAGGCCGAGGTGATCTGCGTGGCGGCGTCACCGGAGGCCTTGGCCACGTCCGCCTTTCCGGTGACGATCTGCTGGAGCATCGTCGGGATGACGGCCTGCGCGTCGATCTGCGCCCACGCCTGGTCCAGCGGAACGAACCTGGTGCCGGCCGCGATGGTGTCGGTGAACGGCTTCAGGAAGGCGTCCTTCGCCGCGACCTTGTCGTTGACGGACTTGAGGGTCGGCAGGTTGCCCATCGCGTCGTACATCTGCTCCTGGTACGCGGGGCTCGCCAGCAGCTCGGCGAACTCGACCGCGAGGGTGCGGTGCTTGGCCGCCTTCATCACACCGAGGTTGTTGCCGCCGCCGAACGCCGGGGCGATCGACCCGGGCTTCCCGCCGGGCAGCGGGACGACCCCGTACTTGCCGTTGACCGGGCCCGCATCGACCTTGCTGCGGCTGGAGTTGGGCAGGATCGCCATCGCGGACTTGCCCGCGGCGAAGAGGTCGACCGTCTTGCCGCCGGTGAGGTCGGCGCACTGCTGGGCCGGGCAGCCGTCGGCGCCGAAGAGGTCGGTGTAGCGCTTGATGCCGGTCTGCGCGGCGGGCGAGTTGATCGCGGCCTTGAACGCGGAGCCGTCCTTGGTGGCGATGTCGCCACCCGCGTCCCAGACGAACGGCAGTGCGCCGAAGGTGTACTTGCCGCCGACCGCGATGCCGAAGGTGTCCGGGTGCGCGGCGTGGATCTTCTGGTTGGCGGCGACCAGCTCGTCGTAGGACTTCGGCGCGCTCAGTCCGGCCTCGGTGAACAGGTCGGTGCGGTAGTACAGCGCCCGCACACCGACCCACCAGGGCAGCCCGTAGGTCTTGCCGTCCAGCACCGCGGTCCTGGCGATCGCCGGGTCGAGGTCGCCCTTGTCCTTCCACGCGTCGAGGTCGGCGCCGATCTCGGCGAGGCCGCCGGCGGCGACGTAGCCGGGGAGGTCGGTGTTGCCGAACTCGACGAGGTCCGGGGCGCTGTTCGGGTCGTTGAACGCGCCCTTCATCTTGGCGGCCCGGGCCGACGCGTCGGTGTCGATGTAGCTGATGTCGACGGTGGCGCCCTGGTGGGAGGCCTGGAACTCGGTGATCGCCTTGCTGATCACCGCTTCCTTCGCCGCGTTGCCGGCCTCGTTGTACAGCCAGACCCGCAGCGTGCCCGTCCGGTCGTCACCGGCCTTGTCGCCGGCCGGCAGCGCGGTGCCGGGCGAACAGGCGGTCGCCGCGAGGCAGGTGGCGGCGAGGACGGTGGCCGCGGCGGTTCGTCCGATGAGTCGCATGGGTGGAGACCTCCCCTCCCGACAGCTGCCGCCGGGACGTGCGCCGCTGGGGACGGGCACGTCGAAGCAGGCCCTGACCGGGGCCGATGGTGGGTGCGTGAACGCGTTGATGTGGGGGTACGGCAGAGCGACCGCTCGGGTGGGCCGCGTCGCCTGCTCGATGCCAGGGACGTTAGGCGGGGGCGCTCGCGAGCAACAAGAGGCCGTTCGTGAAGTTTTGCACTGCACAACGGTGTATCGAAGAATCGGTGAACGCGGTGCGAAGGGGTACGGTCTGACCACCGTCGCAGCCCGGCGGTGGAACGAGAGGGGAACGGACCGATGACGGAGACGGCGACCGGGTCGCAGGCCCGGCCACAGGCCGGATCGGAGCCCGGGTCAGAGGTCGGACCAGTGGCCGGCCCGGCCGATTCGCAGGCCCGGCCGGCCGGTCCGGAGAGCGGCGCCGAGGGCACGCCGGACGACGGCGCGCAGCCGCCGAAGGCCGCACCGGCCACGGCGACCGCGACTGCCACGGCTGCCGCGACCGCCGCGAAGAAGGCGGCGGGCTCCGACCGCAACCAGTCGTCCTCGCTGCGCCGCGCGCTGGCCGTCCTCGGCCACGTCCGTGACCACGGCAACGGGCGCGGCGTACCGCTCGCCCAACTCTCCGAGGCGCTCGGCCTCAACAAGAGCACCGTGCTGCGACTGACCGGCCCGCTGCTCGACGAGCACCTGCTCGACCGCGACCGGGAGACCGGCTGGTTCCGCCTCGGCCACGGCTCGCTCCGCCTCGGCCAGGCCTACCTGTCCACCCTGGACCTGCGCAGCGTCGCCGCCGAGCACCTGCGGCGCCTGCAGCGCGAGGCCGGCGAGACCGTCCACCTGACCGTCTGGCAGGCCCCCGGCATCGTCTACCTCGACAAGGTCGAGGACGAGACCAATGTCCGGATGGCCTCCCGGGTCGGCAGCCGGGCGCCCGCGTACTGCACGGCGACCGGAAAGGCGATCCTCGCCTGGCTGCCCGACGAGGCCGTCACCGAGGTGGTCGCCGCCGGACTGCGCCCGGTCACCGCCTGGACCATCTCCGACGAGACGCACCTGCGGGCCGACCTCGCCCGGATCCGCGCCCGCGGCTACTCGATCGACGACCGGGAGAACGAGCCGGAGGTCCGCTGCGTGGCCGCCCCGATCTTCGACCACACCGGCGAAGTGACCGCCGCCCTCTCGGTCTCCGGTCTCACCTCCCGGATGACCGCCGCCCGGGTCCGCTCGCTCGGCCCGGTGGTCGCCCAGGTCGGCCTGCGGATCTCCCGCGAGCTCGGCTCCGACCGCCAGTCCGGCTGACGCGGCGGTCCGGAGAGTCCGGCTCCACCGGGAAAGCAGACGAGGTCCGGTGCCTGGGAAGGCACCG